>CAZQLP010000113.1:0-1568 GCA_964594225.1 uncultured Methanomassiliicoccales archaeon | reverse complement strand
AAACATAA
This sequence comes from uncultured Methanomassiliicoccales archaeon, assembly GCA_964594225.1. Lineage (GTDB taxonomy): Archaea > Thermoplasmatota > Thermoplasmata > Methanomassiliicoccales > JAAEEP01 > JAAEEP01. The sequence continues at coordinate 1,560 of CAZQLP010000113.1, read as the reverse complement.
CCATAAAAACGAGAACAACACATCAAAAAAAACTCTTTAACTACAACACCATCTACACAACAAGCATCTCGCTTACTATCTGGAGCTTTCTCGCCTTCACCGTCTCAAGGATATCACTTTCGGTTTCCAGCAGTAGTGCCGCCTTCTCTCCAACCAGCTCCACCAGCTCCATCTCCTGGTTCAGAGGGACGCCATGATCGGACTTCCAGTTCCTGATCCCGGAAATGACCTCTTTCAGGAAATCGCCCCTCATCTCCTCCCCCTCATCGATCAGGTCTGGGGAGGGCCATTCGCTCACGTGAACGCTCTTCGCCCCGTCCATTTCCCTGAAGTATGTTTGGTAAATCTCCTCCGTGACGTGAGGTAGGACGGGTGATATCATCTTGATGATTCCCAGGAATGCGGTGTACAGGGCGTACCTAGCACCCTCGTCATCGGAGTGAGTGCGGTACTTGACCATCTCGATGTAGTGATCGGCAAGTTCATGCCAGGCAAAGTTCTCAAGCTCTCTAAGGGCCTTGTCAAAATTGTAGTTCTCGTAATGTTCGGTCACGGCGTTCACCATATGGCTGTACCTTGACAGGATCCAGATGTCGGGAAGTTTCAAGTCCTTCCTCTCCGGTTTCCCGTCCAACACGTTCCCGATGAACTTGCCGATGTTCCACAGCTTGGTGAGCAGCTTCTTCCCGTGCTTGACATCCTTCTCCCTGAAGGCGTTATCCTCCCCCAGAGAGCATGTGCTCGCATAGTAACGCAGAGCATCTGCGCCGTACTCCTCCAGTATGGGTATGGGGTCTATAACATTACCCAGAGAGGAGTGCATTGGGGTGCCGTCCGGTGCCATGATGAATCCGTGTATCATGATGTGGTCCCAGGGTCTCGTTCCCAGGATGAGGTGTTCCCTGAGGATTGTGTAGAATGCCCACGTCCTGATGATGTCGTGTGATTGGGGTCTCAGGGACATGGGGTAGAGTTTCTTGAACCTATCATCATCCCTTTCCCAGAATGTGTTGTACAGGGGTGAGATGGAAGAATCCATCCAGGTATCGAACACGTCCTCACAACCCCTAAGAACTCCACCGCATCTCGGGCAGGACTTCACGGGAGGATCGTCAACGGTTGGGTCGATGCTGCAATCCTCCTCACGAGCGGGCACGACCTCGCCGCAATCCTCGCATTCCCAGATGGGTATGGGGGTGGCGAAGTACCTTTGTCTCGAGATCACCCAATCCCACTCCAGGGATCTGACCCAGTCCTGGAGACGGACCTTCATGAACTCCGGGAACCACTGGATCTCGTCAGCCCTTTCAAGGACCTCGTCCTTGAAGTCCAGGATCTTCATGAACCACTGGGGTACCTGAAGGTACTCGATCGGTTCGTGGCATCTCCAGCAGATGCTGACGTTCTGTCGCAGGTCCTCCTTTCTCATCAGCTGACCGTTGATCTCGATATCCTCGATGATCGCGTTCCTTGCCTCTCTCACCGACATGCCCTCGTACTTGCCGGGGATCTCGGTCATCCTGCCGCGCTCGAGATCGAGCACCGAAAGGCTCCATCCCC
>CAZQLP010000112.1:0-1891 GCA_964594225.1 uncultured Methanomassiliicoccales archaeon | reverse complement strand
ACTCATGGGAAGATGTGACCGGGAATGTGGTCGTTGAGGGAGGTTTCCAAAGAGACCTTCTTGCGTCTGGTCGGGTTACCATCACCCCTGCAAACAGCGGTTGCGTTTCCCGGTCAGATTCTTCTCCAGGATGATCTGGATGGCATGATCAACCTGGATCGAGGATGATGTGAACGTACGCGACATTCGAGAACACGGATGGACAGTCATTAGGGGAGTGCATGGAACCTTAATATGATCTGATGATCGTATCAGCTGAATCGATCATCATTTCACAAGTCAGTTATCGGAACATCAATCTTTTTATCCCGTCCGGGGTTGAGGAGACGATTGAGTATGTCTCCACACATAGGGATCATCGGAGGAAGCGGGGTATACGACCCTGAGATATTCAGCATTGAGGAGGAGATCAAGATGTCCACCCCATATGGTCCTCCATCTGACAATATCATCATCGGGGAGCTAGAAGGTGTGGAACTGGCATTCTTGCCCCGGCATGGGAAGGGACACAAGATCCCGCCTCATATGGTGAACTACAGGGCCAATTTATGGGCGCTGAGACAACTGGGGGTCGATAGGATAGTCTCACCCTGTGCTGTGGGGTCTGAGAAGGAGAACTATGTGCCGGGGGAACTGGTCATCGTGGACCAGTTCATCGATTTCACCAAGAAAAGGGAGTACACATTCTTCGACGGGGGCAAGACCATCCACATCGTGACGGCGGATCCATTCTGCCCGGAGATGAGAGAGATCTTCATCAGGGAGGCGGAGGCCATGGGCATCCCCTATCACCCAACTGGCACATATGTCTGCATCGAGGGGCCACGCTTCTCCACCAAGGCCGAGAGCAGGATGTTCAGAGGTTTCTCGGACATCATCGGAATGACCCTGGTACCTGAGTGCCAACTGGCGAGGGAGTTGGAGATGTGCTACCTCAGTTTGGCCATGATCACAGATTATGATACATGGGCAGATCACCCGGTGGATACAGCCACGGTCCTATTGACTATGGAAGAGAATATGAACAAGATCAGGGAGATACTCAGGAGGGCGCTCCCATTGATACCAGAGATGAGAACGAAGTGTGATTGCTCCCACGCCCTCGAGCTGGCGGGTGCCTGATTCAGTTGCCGATGAAATCGGCGTAGGCATCCGCGTCCATCAGCTTATCGAACTCACTCTCGTCCTCTATCCTGATAACGATGAACCAACCGTCGTCATAAGGGCTATCGTTGATCATCTGCGGGGAGTTCTCCAATTCATGATTGACCTCGACGATCTCACCAGAGACGGGCGCGTACACATCAGCGACGGTCTTCACGCTTTCCATGGCGCCAATGGTCTCCCCCTTCTTGACCGACCTGCCAACCTCCGGCACCTCAGCATACAGGATGTCGCTCATTTCCATCTGGGCATGGTCTGTGACTCCAACCCTACCCGTATCGCCCTCTATCTTGATCCACTCGTGCTCCTCACTGTACAGAAGATTTTCCCTGACATCACTCATCGGAATCCAGCTCCTTCCAGCGTATCTATGAATATTTTCTTAAAGGTTGCGCAGGCGGGTCGATGCAGAAGGCTTTTATATCCCTCTCCTTGTCAAATGCACTGATGAGATTCGTGGTCCATGGCACAGTCCAGGGTGTCGGATTCCGCCCGACGGTACACAGGATCGCGAGTTCCCTCCAGCTGAGGGGGTATGTGCATAACAACGGCTCCAACGTCGTGATAGAGGTCGATGGCGACGGGAACGCTTTCCTCAATGCCCTGGAAGACAGCCTTCCACCTCTTGCCAGGATTGATCGTGTGGACATTCTTGATAGCTCGCCGGAGTCCCTAAACGGCATCGAAGGCTTCGTGATCATCCCCAGCCAGAAGGGGCAGAGGGGCG
>CAZQLP010000111.1:0-2350 GCA_964594225.1 uncultured Methanomassiliicoccales archaeon | reverse complement strand
ATGGGGGACCCTGAGATCTTCCCAGTGGGCTCAGGGGAGGAGGCTTCTGGGAAGACAGAGGACGGTCAGGATTGGAAATGATCTCTCTTGACGGGGACCTAAAACTGATAATCTCCCCATGAGCGCTGTTCAGGCATTCTCCAGTGGGAATAGAGATTACACGAGATAACATGTTGATAATCTGGCAGTACTTCAAGTGGTTGATCCAGAGCTCGTGGTAAATGTGTCCCTCCATCACTCCCTTGATCCCCTGGCACAGACCTCCAGCTCTTGGATCGAGTGCCCGAGATCAACCGCATACTGATCCGGCCAGGACAAGGACTCTCCCGGAGAGCATGCGAGGGGATCTGACAAGTTGACCTGAGGGAGGATTATGCAAGAAGGGTACGCGGATCCCAGATGCAGTGTGTTGTTCGCCACCGCGTAGGTATCGTTGCCGTAGATTGGGTCATTGGTATTGGGATTCGCCAGGAACCGAGGGAAGTTCGAGGATGAGATATCCACTCTTATCCGGTGGTTCTCGTTCCAGATGTATGACGTGGACCAGAGGTCCACCTCCACCTCGTAGATCTTGTCCCGCTCCATGAGCTCCCAGTGATCCCCACCGTTCCGGTTCCTCATCCTTAGGATACCATCGGAAATGAGCATCGATCTTCCATCGGGATAGACGTCGGTGAGCTTGACAGTGAAATCGGTGTCAGAACAGTCGGACGACACGTACAGACGGGCCTTCAGCCGACCTGTGGCCTCGTAGGGCTCTTCCAGAACATCGGAGGTGAAGACCAGCACGTCCTCCCTACCCTCCAACGCTGACTGGTCATAGGGCCCACGATCTATGTTCAGGTTCTGTCCCCCCCGTGTGGGTACAGGATCCGTAGGGTCATATTGGTAGGTGATCGATGCCGTCTCACCAGCATCGGTCGAGAGGAATCCATCTGACTGGAGATACCACCCCCTATCTAGGTCGTTAATTGGCCAGATATCAGAGTACCTCCATTCATTACCAGGAGCCTGAAGATCGGTAACGTCCCCCATCACGTAATAGGTGACGACGGGCCTGTCATCGAATCCCATCTCCTGTCCCATGGTGTACTGCATCAGCATCTCGTAGAACATGTCGAAGGAGAGATCATCCAGGGCGTTCTCCGGATAATAGATCTCCCCCTGCTCTCTCCCCACGCTGTGTGTCCATGGTCCCATAATGAGCTTGGAGTTACCCGTGGCACCCTCACCCCCCTGATATTGATATCCCATGAATCCGTCAATGGTGCCTTGGGCAAAGCAGTCATACCATCCCCCTATATGGATCGCGGGCACGTTCACATTCTCCCATTTGTCCCTCAGGGTTACATTGCCCCAGTACCCTGTGGTGAAGTTCTCATGCTCGATCATGGATGGGATGATGTAAGTGGAACCCTGTCCCTCCAACCACATCTCGACTAGGCTCTTCCTCCACTGCCCCCCCTGGTAAACTGCCTGACCATGGAGGTCTGGTGTGGCGACCTGGATGTACTGACATGCCAGGGATTCGGGGTCGGCCCCAGCCATATAGTACTGGTTGATGCCCAACGCCGATCCACCGTAGGTAGCCACCTTCGCATTCGACCAAGGTTGCTGGGCGATCCAGGCAATGGTGTCGGGACCATCGGTATCGGCGTTGAAGAAGACGGTGTCGATACCCTCCGAAGCGTACCTGCCCCGCATGTCCTGTACCACGGTCGGCCATCCTTCGGAGGACCAGTCCACCCCCGTCTCCCTGACGCCCGCCTTGTTGTAGGGGGTCCTGATCAGCACGGCACCGTGGGAATCGACGTCCTGGGGAAGGTAGACGTCCGTCGAGAGCCTGGTACCGTCACGCATCTCCACCATGTATGTGGTCGCTGGATCATTCACCATGGCCATCAGGATGATGGTCGAGACCAAGATGATTATCACCATTAGCGGCAACAGCCTGTTTAGAGCTGCCCTCAACATGATACTGAAAGGATATACCTAACTACAACATAAGATATTTCTGAAGGGGAGGAGGATCCTCCCAGATATTAAGGAAAGGAAGGCATCCTAGGGGGGAACAGAAGGATATCCTTCCCATCTGGTATCGCGGGTTCACAGTCAACCCACGACGCCATAAGAATTTTTTTGAAGTGCTGTTTAAGACTTTGTTGTAGTTATATTCATCATTAAACTAGTATTCCAGAACAATGTCGACCATATCCCATGATAACCACATGAAAAGGTTCATCATTCAAACCGCGATAGTGGTTCGTTGATACCGTGAACTCAGGGGAATCGAATGAGAAGAGGAAAAGGTCGGACGAATCCTCGGAGAAGCTGAAGGAGTCCATTGAGG
>CAZQLP010000110.1:0-2524 GCA_964594225.1 uncultured Methanomassiliicoccales archaeon | reverse complement strand
GGCCAGCTTGCCCGGCAGCGAGGTCGATTCCAGGAAGCTCTTCCTGCGGGTAAGCTCCCTGGCCTTCCGGGCGGCCTCCCTGGCCTGCTTCGCCAGGACCGCTTTGCCTATCGACGCCTCCGCCACCTTGGGATTCTCCTCCAGGAACTCGAAGAGCTTCTCGTTCATTATGGACTCGACGATTCCTCGGACCTCGCTGTTCCCCAGCTTGGTCTTGGTTTGCCCCTCGAACTGGGGTTCGGGTATCTTGACGCTCAGTATCGCGGTCAGGCCCTCCCTGACGTCCTCCCCGCCCAGGCTGTCACCGTTGTTCTTGATGAGGTTGTACTCCCGGGCATAATCGTTCATCGTGCGGGTGAGGGACGCCCTGAACCCGGCGATGTGCGTACCGCCCTCTATTGTGTTGATGTTGTTGACGAAGGAGTGTACGTTCTCCGTGTAAGAGTCGGTGTACTGGAGCGCCGCCTCCACTATCACCTCATCCTTCTCCCCCCTGATGTAGACGGGGTCCTCGTGCAGGGCGGTCTTGTTCCTGTTGATGTTGAGCACGAACTCCACGATCCCGCCCTCGTAGTGGAAGTGGTCATACCTCCCGGTCTTGAGGTCGGTGAACTTGATCACGGTCTCCTTGTTCAGGAAGGCCAGGTCCCTCAGCCTGTGGGAGAGCACATCATCATCGAAGACCGTCTCCTCGAAGATCTCGGGATCGGGCATGAAGGTGATGATCGTGCCGGTGTCATCCGCATCGCCCACGATCTCCACCGAACCTTCTGGCACGCCCCTGAGGTAGCGCTGCCTGTGGACCTTTCCGTCCCTCCTGACCTCCGCCTCAAGCCAGATCGAGAGGCCGCTGACGACCGAGAGGCCCACGCCGTGAAGGCCGCCCGACACCTTGTAGCTCTTCTTGTCGAATTTGCCCCCGGCGTGAAGGGTGGTCATGACCAACTCGAGCGCGGACTTCCCGTACTTCTCGCTGATGCCCGTTGGTATTCCCCTGCCGTTGTCGGTGCAGGTCACGCTGCCGTCAGGGTTGATGACCACGCTGATGGAATCGCAGAAGCCGCCCACCACTTCGTCTATGCTGTTGTCCACCACCTCGTAGACCAGATGGTGCAGTCCCCTCGAGTCCGTGCTCCCGATGTACATTCCCGGATGTTTTCGCACAGCTTGGAGGCCCTCGAGCACTTGAATGTCATCTGCTCCATAACTCAAATCTCCCATTAAATCGACCTCGAAATCCCAGATTTGGAGACAAGGCTCGCCTCATTCACAATTCATAGTAATTGAAGGTGATGCTCCCATCCGTTCCTACCAATCCTAATGGAGTACTAGTATTAATATCCTTCGAGAACGTCTGGGTATTTAAATAAAAATGCCCATTTAGATGCCCTTCTGCAGACCTTTTTCCGTATTCGAAATGAGGCTAAGGACCGAGCGCAAATGCTTATAACGGTGGAGGGATTTGGCTTAACCCGATGACCTTGATTCCAAGGGCGCGGGAAGGGGTAACGGAAGAAATCCGATCGGTCGCGGAGACCGAGGGGATCGACCCCGAGAAGCTTCGCAGGGGGGTCGCCGCGGGGAGGATCATCATCCCAAGCAACCCCATCCACTCCCCAAGATCCATGGGGATAGGCGAGGGGTTGATGGTCAAGGTCAACGCCAATCTCGGGACTTCGAGGGACATGCCCTCCCTCGAATCGGAGCTGGAGAAGGCCCGGGTGGCCATGAGGTACGGGGCGGACGCGGTCATGGACCTCAGCACCGGCGGGGACGTGGACGCCATCCGGAGGGCGATAATCGATGAGGTGGACATTCCCCTGGGGACTGTGCCCATATACCAGACCGGTTTGAAGGCGGCCAGGCGCAGCGCCGTGGTGGACATGGACGAGGACGATATCTTCAATGGTATCGAGCTGCACGCGAGGGACGGTGTGGACTTCATGACCGTTCACTGCGGCATCACCCGGGAGAGCGTGAAATGGCTGAAGCACTCTAGGCGGCTGACCGACGTGGTCTCCAGGGGCGGTTCCTTCCTCACGGCCTGGATCATACACAACGATCGGGAGAACCCGCTGTACGAGAACTTCGACTACCTCCTAGAGATGGCCAGAGAGTACGACTTTGCCCTCTCCCTGGGAGATGGACTGAGACCCGGCTCCATCCACGACGCCTCGGACGGCCCCCAGATACAGGAACTCATCATACTGGGGGACCTGGTTCGGAGGTCACGGGAAAAGGACGTCCAGGTAATGGTCGAGGGGCCGGGTCACGTCCCGCTGGACCAGATAGCCGCCAACGTCAAGGTGGAGAAGACCATCTGCGACCGGGCACCTTTCTACGTCCTCGGGCCGCTGGTGACCGACATCGCCCCGGGTTACGATCATATATCGGGCGCAATAGGGGGGGCGGTGGCGGCCTTCCACGGAGCGGACTTCCTCTGCTACGTCACCCCGTCGGAACACCTATCCTTGCCCACCGTAGAGGACGTCAAGGAAGGAGTCATCGCCACAAGGATCGCCGC
>CAZQLP010000109.1:0-2537 GCA_964594225.1 uncultured Methanomassiliicoccales archaeon | reverse complement strand
CCCCACCGCACCTGCCGTTCCCTCAATATCGAGTGGCAAAGGATATGATGGGTGAGTTCCATAGTATGGAATGATGAATATGTTGGACAGGCTTCTGGTCCCCGTGGATTTCTCAGAGCAGTCGCTGCAGATGTTCGAATGCATCTCCTATCTCTGTGTGAAGGACAATCATGAGATGGTGATTCTCCATGTCTTGGGCAGGGGTGAGACGATCACCTCCGCGCAGAGGGAGAGGATCGATGAGATGCTGGAATCGGTCCGGGAGATGGGCATCGATGCGAGGTTCATGATCGAGGAGGGGAACCCGGTCGAGACCATACTCCAGACCGCTGAGAGGGAAGCGATAACGATGATCGCCATGGCCTCCTCTGGTAAGGGTATGGCCAAGGAGTTCATAGTCGGCTCGACCTCCCTGGGCGTCATCCGCGGCTCGTCCATACCCGTGTTCATCGACAAGTGCGAGGTCATGAAGGACGCGGGAGATATGAAGGTCGGCAGGAGATATGTCAACCACCTCAAGTCCGCTATTATCCCCCTGGACTTCACCACCTGCAACGAACCGGTGCTGGAGGCCCTCGAGTTCCTGATCGGAAAGGGGCTGAAGAGGGCGGTGCTCTTCCATGTCGTCGAATCGTCGAAGTACCGGCTGAGCGACGATGACCGCTTCCACCTGGTGAAGGAGGAGCTCAAGAAGATCAAGGAAGGGGTGGACGCCAGGGACTGCGAGGTCATCACGCACGTCCACTTCGGAAACCCGGTTTTCAACATCTTGGAGGTCTCGCGGGAGTTCGATTCCTCCCTCATCGTCATGGGAACACATGGGAAGAGCCTCCTCCACGAGATGACACTTGGAAGCATCTCGGAAGATGTCATACGAAAGACCACGGTATCCATTCTAATGGTCCCATGTAAGAGATGATCCAGCCATTCTGAGCATTGAGATCTCGATTAAGATACCGTCTCAGAACAGGAAGGCCGGGGGGACCATAAGCAGAAGAAACAGCGCCCCCATCGCCAGGTACTGACTCCTCAGGTGATCAATGTCCCCGTTCCTCCAGACGCAGAAGGACATGCCGAGCAGGGCCAGCAGCGAGAGCTGCGCCCCAGCCGCCGCGATGTATATGCCGGAGACGCCCCCAAAGCCGTCGATGTAGATGTTCGCAGACAGGACCATCATGACCAGCCCCTCGATGGTAATGACCGCGAAGACGATGTAGGTCAGGAGTTCGGTGAGTCCGATCCCCATGATCTCCGTGTTCAGGATTCCTTTTCCCTTCAGGAATCTCAGACCTATGACGACAAGGGCCAGGACGAACAGCTGCGCCCCGGCGATGGCCACGGTCCTCTGGAGTATGGTCCCTATCCCATCGATCCATGTGCTGGCCGCTATGCCCATGATGAACAGGCCCTCAGACGCCAGGATCCACACTATCAACGGCTCGGCAATTCGCGTGAGCGAGGCCTCCGATGGCTTTCTGTCCCTCCAGTACCAGAACATGCAGGTGGCCCCGCCCATCAGGAAGAGCTGTACGCCTGCCAGTGTCATCCACGCCGCCCTGATGCCCCCCACCCCATCCAGCTCCACGGGGGAGGCGTATGCCACGAGAATGAGTCCCTCCACGGCCACTATGGCGCCAAGTATCACGGGCCCTAGGGAGACAATCCTGTTCGAGGTAAGGTCCCTGCCGAAGATGGTGCGGTCCTTGAGAATCCAGAATACCACGAGAATAAGTCCGATCACCAGCAGCTGGACACCCGCCAGAGTAACGGTGCTGGCCAGCATGCCCCCGATGCTCTCCACCACAATGGGAGCGGCGACTCCCATGATGAATATCCCCTCGGTTGCTAGCACCACGCCTATCATGACACTCAGCACGCTCACGGGCTTGGACTGCCAGGCCCGCTTCTCTATCCAGAACCACGACAGCGCGCAGACGGTCGCTAGGAGGAAGAGCTGGGAACCTGCGACCACAACCACCCATTTGCCAAGTTCTCCAATGCCCTGGATATCTGGATTGATGGGGGCGGCGAACGCGATCAGTATGAGTCCCTCAATCGCGATGATCTCGGCCAGAAGGAGGGCCAGGTCCAGAATGAACCAGTGTGAGAAAAATGTCCTCCCGAAGAGCACCTTGTCCTTGAATCCCCATATGACCGCCGTCATCAGGCCGAGCACGAACAGCTGAAGGCCGAACAGCGACACCGTGCTGGCCATCACCCCTCCTATCCCTTCGATCTCCACCGGGACCGCGGCCCCGATCACCCAGAGCCCTTGGGCGGCTATCAGCGAGCTGAAGATGTATGCCACTATCCTAGCCCACCCGGTTTTCACCTGCTCCATGCTCTTCGAGAGCCATCCGAAGGTCACCATCATCCCAATGAAGAACAGCTGTGCGGCCGCCGCCGCTATCCAAAAGCCCCTGACATATCCAGGCGCGTTGTACTGCGCGCTCACGTAGTAGGTGAGACCGAACGATTCAAGGATGAGAAGAAGACCAGCAAGGAGCACCAGGAGCGATATCCATCGGTTGTCGGCC
>CAZQLP010000108.1:0-2723 GCA_964594225.1 uncultured Methanomassiliicoccales archaeon | reverse complement strand
GGGGTCTTTCTCCACCTTCCTCTTGGTCCTGAGGTACATCATGAAACGGACCTCCTCGTTCGGGTATAACTCCCTCAACGCAACGTCGTCCCCCTCCCTGAGGAGCTCGAGCGAAAGCGGCTGTCCCCGTGTCAGCAAATAGATGAGCTTCAATGCTTCGGGATCGATTTCTGGGCCGAAAAAAGAATTCATGCTCTTGATATCCAGGCGACGCAATCCGATCTCTATCACCCTCTTCGCGTCGACGTCCGCCTTCTGATAGAATCGGTTGTATGATGGGTTCTCCCTCCTCATCGCCACCACCATCTTGACCCGTCCATGATCCAGCGCATCCAGAATGTCGATCAAGGCGTCCACCCCATCATCGGCCAGGAGGTGGTAGTTGTCGAAGCAGAGCAGGGATTCGGTCTCCTTCAGATCCATCAGGTCGCTGCAGTACATTCTGTCCAGGAACCTTTTGATGCTGTTCTGGATTCCCTGACGGTCACCTTCATCCAAAAGGTCGTGCCACAGGACCGGTCTATCGGTCATCTCCAGGGCAATCCTCCTCATCAGGCTAGAGGAGCCGTAGCCCCTGTTAGCAAGTATGACTAATGTAGACGCACTCCCCTCCAGGAAGGCCTGTGCCTGGGCGGTCTCCTCCCCACGGTCGTACAGGGTCACCGACTTCAACTCCCGATCAGAGACTATGATCCTGTCCCTCCCGAGTTCGAAGGTCCCGCCCTCCATGACGCAGTCGACGAGCTCGAGGGAGCAGGTATTCGGGAGCTCGAGGATCTCTCCGACCCTGGCCCTGCGGGACCTGCCCTGTTCCCTGACGGTCAGCTCCCTAACGGAAACGGATTCCAGCAGTTCCTGGACCTTGCCAATCCCCATCGGCGTGAGTGAATAGACCTTCAGCTTCCTGTTCCGGCCACGGACGTGCTTCTTATCCTCAAAGACGCTTCCAGCGGTCACCAGGGGCTTCATCACCCGGGTGATGTGCGATCTCGGTATTCCCAGGCTCTTGGAAATGCCAAGTTGGGTGACCTCCTCGCCCACGGTATCCATACTGCCCTCCCTTCTCATGTCATGAAGATGGAGAAGGGCTCTCGAACCCAAGGGTAACCTGGACATCTCGATCAAAGCAGTGGGCTGCCTCTATAAAAGGCTGCTCTGGATATTATTGCATTGCGGAATGCGGACACCATGAAAATGATATTGTGGTATTTATCGCACAATAGTTATATACTCAATGGCTGAGTAAGTTACTGCGAAAGCTATCAGGCTGAACCCCCCTAAGAGGGAGGATCATGAAGAAGATAGTAAAAAGGAAGCACTGGAAGAGAGAAGGCGTCTCGGAGATCATCGGCAACCTCCTGATCCTGGGCATCACAGTTACACTCTTCTCTAGCATAATGATTTTTGTCTCATCCATGCCACCCCCAAATGAGGAGGTGTACTCGGACTTCGGTTCCAGTGTTGATCTGGGGACAAACTGCGCCAATGTGACGATCACCCACGAGGGCGGGCAGGTCCTGAAGGACTTCAAGACCAACATATACCTGTTCACAAATGGGACCCCCCAGACACTTACTTTCAGCGACATGCATCTGGGTTCAGAGTGGAAGACCGGGCAGACCGGTTGGTACAACGTCTCCGGTGTCGATTCCTCGACCTCCCTCAGCCTGATGATAGTTGACACGGAGGCTAACTCGATCATCTACGATATCTCCCTCAGAGGTCAGCTCACCGAGTTCGGTCCCATCATCGGGAACAGGGGGATGACCCCTAGTCCCGTCTATGCGGGGAATAGCTTCACATTCTTCGTCAATGTCATCGATCCGGATGATGACCTGGACACCTCATCAGTGTACATGAATGCCTCCGCCATAATGGGGAGCTCCTACACCGACGTCACAATGACCGACTCGAACGATGACGGAATCTTCACCTCCCAGTCATTCACGGCCCAGCAAGCGTGGTCCGGGGGCGAGGTTACATTCCATGCCTCCGATCTCAGCGGGTTGAACGCCTCCAGCAGGTACACGCTGACCATCCAGACCAGTCAGGGAGGTGGAGGGGACCAGTACGGTCCATATTACAAGTACAGCCACTACCTGGTTAACGGCACTTATCCCCCGGACGCCAGCGGAGGTGAGAGCGGGGGCACGGGCGGAATGGTGGGCACCACCTTCTACTACATCAAGAACAGCGAAACGGGGGATATCTCCAGGGATTTCGAACCCGGTGACACGATCTTAATAGAGATCTTCAGCAACTCCTTGATGAACCTCGCGCTTGAGAATAACTTCTACCTGTACCACCCCCTGACCGGCAACCCCATGACGCCCCCCACCAAGTCGAATGCGTTTGGCTACGGTGGAATATACGGGACGTTTAACAAGTACAATTACAGTTTCGCTGCCCCCGATTCAGCGTACATATACACCATCCAGATGAAGTTCAAGGATAATACGGGAACAGTGGTCAACATCGCGGACACCATATCCGTGTCCGGGGCGGATTACCCCATGCTCGAGGTCCTCAGAGCGAACGAGACCACTGGGGAATTCGAGAGCCCCACCTCCTTCAATCACACCGACACCATCTACATCCGGGTGATAACCCAGGATGTGGAGCCCAACCTGGAGGATGTCTATGTGGGAACGATCGAGGTAAGCGACTACACCGGGAAGTACATCATTAAGAAGGTCCCGGCGGACTTCTCCGCCTATCCCACG
>CAZQLP010000107.1:0-2937 GCA_964594225.1 uncultured Methanomassiliicoccales archaeon | reverse complement strand
TCGAGGATTGTCCACCTCGCTTATAATCATGGTGGAGGATCCTCCATTCCAAGAGGGAGCGGACCACGATTCCCTTCTCGATATTGATCCCTCCCGTACTAGAGATCCCGGCACCCCTCAGATGCGCCTTCTTGATGGCTCGGTCCAGTTGGTGGGTCATCGCATCTTCATGAATACGCAGAATATGTACCCGGTGCCCCAATCCCGTGATCGAACCCGTTGATGGTACCCCTCGTCACGGTACTTGAAATGATATGACTGGATCATGTGTCATTATTAGAACCACGCGTTGAGGGTCCAGATGATTTCCACACATCCGAATATTCTGGCAATATTTAATAGAGGGAAAGATACATAATTAAGGTCTGCTGGGAAGGAAGTATGGGGATTGCGATGAAGGTACTGCTCATCACTTCACCAGGTATGACCACGGAAAAATGGCCGCCGCTCGGTCTGCTGTACATAGCCTCAAGTTTAAGGCTAAGAAGAGGGGACGAGGTGGCGGTCGTGGACGCCTTCTGCGAGAATCTCTCCATCGACGAACTCGTATCCAGGGTGGTGGAGGAGAGACCCGATGTGCTGGGGGCTAACTGCTCAACACACACATTCCTGGATACCATCTCCGTCCTTCGCAAGGTGAACGAGATACTTCCTGATACCATACTGGTCCTGGGAGGTTACCACGCTACCTTCACATCGGAACGCATACTGCGCGTTTATCCATTTATTGATTACCTGTTGAAGGGGGAGGGGGAACGGTCCTTCCCGGAGCTATTGGACAGCATCGAGAGGCGAGAGATCCCGACGGACCTTGCTGGTGTGGGGTTCATCAGGGACGGCGTGCTCGTGGATAACGATTTCGTCCTGATAGACGACCTGGATTCCCTGCCGTTCCCCGACCGGTCCCTGGTGGCGGGGGTGGAGTACGGATACACCCATCAGGGGATACGCCTGACCCCTGGCAAATTCACCACCATCTGCACCTCTAGGGGTTGTCCTTTCAACTGCAGCTACTGCTCCTGCAGCGTCCTCTCCAAGAGGAAATGGAGGAAGAGGAGCGCAGAGAACGTGGTGGAGGAGCTCGAGCAGCTCTACCACGACGGCTACCAGATGTGCATCATCATAGATGATTCCTTTACCCAAGATCGTAAGCGGGTCCACAGGATATGCGAGTTGATCCGGGAGAAGCGGATCGAGATGTGCCTCTACTGCGAGGGCAGGGTCGACAGGGCCGATCTCGAGCTCCTCAGAGACATGAAGAGGGCAGGATTTGACGTCATCTACTTCGGTGCGGAGAGCGCCTCTGAACACGTTCTCGATTACTACAACAAGAACATCACCCCCGATCAGGTCAGGGAGGCCGTGATCAACGCGAAGCGGGTGGGGATGCTGGTCGTCACATCATACATCGTGGGGGCTCCGGTGGAAACTCGGGGGGATATACAGAGGACCCTTGACCTGATTCGGGAGACCCAGCCCCACGCCATTCAGATGAACATCCTCGACTGTCTGGTGGGAACACCCATCTGGAATGAGCTGGAGGAGGCGGGGGTGACGAGCGAGGTCGACTGGAAGACCAACCACCGCGTTTATGAATACTTCGACCGGTTCACCAAAGAGGAGCTTGACGGGTTCGCCAACGAGGGCTACAGGGTCCACATGGAGTCGTGGCTCAGGCCCCGTTCCCTGCTCGAGGTGGGCAAACTCTTCCTGGCCAACCCGTCGCTGAGGAGGATCGTGAGGGCCAATATAGGTAACCCCAATCTGAGGAAGCGGGTGAGGAACCCGGAGGTCTATAAGGGTCTTGAGAGCTCGTACGACGCTCAGGTCGCGGAGTGAGCTCCGAGAGAGGAATCCAAGGAATTACGGATATGGTAATCCATTTTGAATAAACAATAGATAGGTATTAATAGTGGTGCATCCAGATTTATTATTGAAAAGAGATGAAGAACGGAACTGGAATCATTGAAATGAAGGAACTAATCGCGGCCCTTGAGAACAGGATAGGACTCAAGCATGAGGTCGCCCTTGATGTGGCACGAAGGGTGCTCAACTACTTCGGGTTCAGTGACATGATCATAGATAACATGCTGAACCAGGAGGACAGGCGCCTGTTCTACTTCCTGCAGGACTCTGGTTTCATGGGCACCAACTGGGACGAGACCTTTCTGCTCAACGGCCGGAGCTGGAGGATATTCTACTGGCAGCTTAACATGTTCGCCATCAGGAAGTACTCCAAAGCGGAGGAGGAGAAACCCAGAGAGGGGATCATAGAGATCTATGAGTCCCTTCCCGATCAGGCTTGGCTCAGAGAGGGGGCGGTCTGAGTTTCCTGACCGCCCATTTTTTTACCCGTTGAACCATATCATTATGATTCCCATGAGAACAAGGAAGATCCTCCTCGTCGTGCTGGACGGGGCAGGTGACAGGGTAGTGGACGTCCTGGATCATAAGACGCCGCTCCAGGCCTCCCGGCATCCGAACCTCGATCGTTTCGCCAGCAAGGGGACATGCGGCATCATGGACACCATCTCGCCGGGGGTGAGGCCAGGGAGTGACACCGCCCATCTCGCTCTCCTTGGGTACGATCCCTTCGAGTACTACACCGGCAGGGGCCCGTTCGAGGCAGCCGGAGTGGGCTTGCTGGGTAGGAAGGGGGACGTGGCATTCCGGTGCAATTTCGCCTCTGTTGATGACGACATCAACGTGATTGACCGAAGAGCTGGCAGGATCAAGGAGCCCGACACAACCGACCTGGTATCCTGTCTGCAGGGGATGACAATAGAGGGCATCGATATCACGGTGAAGGAGGCCACCGAGCACAGGTGTGTGTTGCTTCTCTCCGGGGAGGGACTCTCCCCCCAGGTAACGGACGTTGACCCTCATGAACTTGGTCCCATCCACCGCTGCGAGCCTATGGGGGAGGGGGCGGAACTA
>CAZQLP010000106.1:0-3067 GCA_964594225.1 uncultured Methanomassiliicoccales archaeon | reverse complement strand
CTCCATGATGATCGATATTGATCTCTTGATCGAATCGAGGGGAGTCTCCACCCCGCTGAAGTCGTCGTACCTCTGGTCTAGGGGCCCCTTCACATCCATTGCCACGCTGTCAATCATCCCCGCGTTGATGAGATCCTCAAGCATCCCGGGGTTGGTTCCGTTGGAATCCAGCTTGATCATAAGCCCCAGGGAGCGCAGCCTTGAGATCAGATCCGGCAGGTCCGAATGGATCGTGGGCTCCCCGCCAGTTATCACCACCCCATCCAAGAAATCCGAGTTCTCCTCAAGGTACTCCATCATCGCCTCCTGATCCACCTCGGGCATGTCCCCCGGGGTGAGCACAAGTTCGCTGTTGTGGCAGAACGGACAGCGGAAATTACAGCCGGGCAGGAAAATCACCGCGGTCACCCTGCCGTCCCAATCCAGAAGTGAGCTCTTGAGGAATCCAGCTATCCTCATGCTCACCCTGAAGACGGTCAACAATTAATAAGATTGGGTAAGCACTAAATAACGGGTGAGTGGACCCAGGAAAAACTTATCAGTAAGCAAAGCCGTAGTCGCTGGAAAGCTTGGGGCCTGGTCTGTGACGGAAGCGGTTGCGGTGATCGGGGGCGGTATATCGGGAGTGCAGGCCGCGCTAGACCTGGCCGCCGCCGGAGTGAAGGTACACATCATCGAGAGGAGTCCCAGCCTTGGGGGGAGGATGGCCCAACTAGACAAGACCTTCCCCACCAACGACTGCTCGGCCTGCATACTGTCCCCCAAACTGGTGGAGGCATATAGGCACCCGTTGATAAATGTCTGGACGATGGCGGAGGCTAGGGGGCTGAAGGGAGAGGCACCCGATCTCAGGCTCAGCGTGGGCGTCCGCCCCAGATACGTTAATGAGGAGAGATGTGTGGGATGTGGCGAATGCGCCCGCACGTGTCCCATCAAGGTGGAGAGCGAGTTCGACATGGGCCTGGGCGAGAGGAAGGCCATCTACACACCTTTCGCCCAGGCGGTGCCACTTAAGTACGCCATCGATCCACTGTACTGCCTGAGGATCACCAGGGACAGGTGTGGATTGTGTGAGGAGGTCTGCCCCGCCGATGCGATAAACTACACAATGGAGGCGAGGGAGGAGGAGCTTGAGGTGGGAGCTGTCATAGTGGCCACCGGATTCGATCAGTACGACCCCCATGAGCTGGGACAGTACCGATACGGGGAGACCCCGGATGTGGTGACCGCCCTGGGGTTTGAGAGGCTGCTTAGCCCCTCGGGACCCACAGGGGGGAAACTCGTGAGGAGTGACGGGTCCATCCCCCGGAGGATCGTATTCGTCCAGTGTGCGGGATCCAGGGACGTTAATCACTGCCCATACTGCTCAAGGTTCTGCTGCATGGCCTCTCTGAAGGAAGCCATGATAGCCCTGGAGCACGAGCCCCAGGTGGAGAGTATCACCATCTGCTACATCGATCTCAGGACATACGGGAAGGACTTCGACAGATATGCAGAGAGGGCAAGGGAGAAGGGAATAGCCCTGCTCAAGGGCAAGGTGTCGGAGATAGTCCACGACCCCCTGGCGATAAGGGTGGAGGACATAGAGTCCGGCGAGAACCGCGAGATCGCTGCGGACATGGTGGTACTGGCCATGGCGGCGGTCCCATCGAGCGGGACCGATGAGCTGGCCGAGATCCTTGGAATCGAGGTCGGCGATGACGGTTTTTTCAAGCCGCTGGTTTCGGGGGAGGGAGCATTGCTCACCTCGAGGAGGGGCGTCTTCCTAGCGGGCTGCTGCGTTGGGCCAAAGGACATACCGGACAGCGTCTGTGAGGCTTCGGCCGCCGCCTCGCTGGCCCTAACCATGTTCCCTGGGAGGAAACCCGTCACCGTCAGGAAAGCCAAGCTCAGGGATGTGAGCACGGAGGAGCCCAAGGTAGGGGTGTTCGTCTGCAGGTGCGGGACCAACATCGCCTCCGTTGTGAACGTTCCACGCGTCGTGGAGAGCGCGTTGACTATGAGGGGGGTCGCGCACGCGGAGGAGAACATGTTCACCTGCTCCGAGGGCGCCCTAGAGGACATCGCCAAGAGGATAGAGGAGAAGGGATTGAACCGGGTGGTAATCGCCTCATGCACTCCGAGGACGCACGAGCCGCTGTTCAGGGACACACTGCAAAAGGCCGGCCTTAACCCCTACCTCCTGGAGATGGCCAACATCAGGGATCAGTGCTCCTGGGTCCACGTGGACGCCCCAGAGAAGGCCACCCGGAAGTCGATTGAGCTGGTGGAGAGCGCGGTGGCCAAGGTCGTCCTCCTGCAACCGCTGGAACCTGAGAGCGCGGAGGTGGTAAGGGCAGCGGTGGTCATCGGAGGAGGACCGGCTGGCCTCAGCGCAGCAAGGGATATCTCGGCCCAGGGGTACGAGGTCCATCTGCTGGAATCGGAGGAGGAGTTGGGTGGCCTTCTGCCCATGATCCGACCCTCGATTGGGAACGCCCTTCTAGACTCATTGAAGGACTCGATCAGGGACGCAAGAATACGGAAGGGTGTGAGGATAGAGTCCATATCGGGTTCGGTCGGGGATTTTAAGGTGTCCCTGGAAGGAGGTGATGATATCAGGGCGGGAGCCATCATCCTAGCCCCCGGGGGAGAGATCGCGCCTCATCCGAGGCTGGAGAACACCATTACAAGCCTGGAACTCGAGGTGCTGTTGGACGGAGAGGATCTTCCCCCCAGGGTTACCTTCATCCAATGCGTTGGCGTTCGAAACGGAGAGTTTGGCTGCTCCCGCTTCTGCTGTCGGAAGACCCTGGAACAGTCCTCGGAGCTAGCATCCAGGGGAGTGGAGGTGAACGTGCTGCACCGGGACATCATGGCCTTCCAGAGAGACGGGGAGGACATGTACCGCAGGGCATCACAGCTGGGTGTGAGATTCTACAGGGTATTATCCACTCCTGAGATCGGTGATACAGTGAGATTCGAGTCCCTAACAGACGGGGAGATGCGTCTCCCCACAGACCTGGTGGTCCTGGCGGTGGGGATGGTCCCCTCCCGATCCAACAAAGAACTGAGCCTCCTCCTCAAG
>CAZQLP010000105.1:0-3298 GCA_964594225.1 uncultured Methanomassiliicoccales archaeon | reverse complement strand
CTGAGAGGAAGAGAACGTTTAAGTACCCCCTCGCG
The DNA here is from genome assembly GCA_964594225.1 of uncultured Methanomassiliicoccales archaeon. Taxonomy (GTDB): domain Archaea; phylum Thermoplasmatota; class Thermoplasmata; order Methanomassiliicoccales; family JAAEEP01; genus JAAEEP01. The sequence goes on along the minus strand of CAZQLP010000105.1, from coordinate 3,263 downwards.
ATTCCATGCGATCCGATATCTGCGATCGGGTGATGAGATGCGGAATATCCATACTGGAAATACCGGGATCATAATGGGCAAGGCGGGAACGCTCCTGTTCCTGGCCCTGGTCATGGCCTCGTTGGGGGTGGCCGTGACACTGAGCGTCAGCATGCTCGTCAACTTTTTCCTGTAGCCCTACCAAGATCAATCGAATCTAGACGGGTCATTATACTCTGAATATTCCGTCAATGGTGGCTCTCCTGACAGGCATCCCGGAGTACCTCTTCTCGATCACGGTCTCGGACAACGAGACCTCCATCATGTGGGAGAACAGTTCCCTCACCTCCGCCTCCGAGAAGAAGTGGGTGGCTATCCCCGACCCGTTCAGGAAGGTGTTGTCCTCGATTTCCCCTCCCTCGGAGAACCTCATATCACCGGTGGAAAGCACCAGGACCCTGACCTCTCCCCCGGGCGACAGTACCCTCTCGATCTCCGATACGGCGCTCAGACGATGGGGGAGGGCGAGGTGCCCGAGCAGGTGATGCGCGATCACCATATCGAAGCAGCCGTCGCGGAATGGGAGATGGCCCGCGTCCCCCTGCACCAGCTCGACCCTTCCCATGACGTCGGGGGGGCAGAGCTTTAACCCGACCATGGAGAAGTCCAATCCGACCATCCTGACGTCCCTGCCAACCACGGCGCTCATGGTCTTGCCGTTACCACAGCCAAGTTCCAGGATCCTTGACCCGTCATCAGCCCGGATATCGTTCAGGGGCAGTCCTCTCCACATCGCGCCCTTGCTGCGGTAGCTGGAATCCCACCTCTCCATCTGCAGCCCGAACTCCTCGGCCATGATTGACGCTGATGAGCCATCCGCTTGATAAAAAGGTCGGTATGGGGTCAGTCCCTCGAGATCTTGCCCGAGGCGTACGTTCTGTTGAGCCCCCCCTCGAAGTACCAGCGGTAGAGGAGGGCCATGTCCCGGGGGAAGATGCCCACCCTGTCCCCGGCCTTCACGGGGGCATCGAGCTCGGAGTAGTTGAAGTTGATGAAGATGTGACTCACGTCCAGCTCCTCCAGGCCAAACATGGACATGATATCCCTGACGGTCCCGACATCATTCTCGCTGATGTCGATCACACCCACATAACCGCTCTCGTCAAGTCTCTGTGCCTTCGTCCTCAGGTCTCCGAACAGCCTCACCTCTATGGGCATCTCCTTACCTCCGATACATGAATAAATGAAAGGGGGGAAATGGTTTGGGATTGGTTACTCAGTTTCCAAATACCTTGTCCAGCTCCTCATCCGGTACGTCGAAGACCTCACCTGACGGGGGAAGTGGCTCGTTCCTCATGAACTCGGGAAGCCTGTCGTCCTTCTCGGTGAAGCCGGCCTTCTCGTTGAATTCCCTCTCCTTGTTGATGATGCTGGCTCCCAGTGCGAGGGCCTCGTCCACGGACCAATCGGTGCCCAGGACGCCGTTGCACGACTCCACCATGCCCTCGAATCCCTCCGGGATGTCAACGGTGGCGAAGGTGGTGAACAGGCAGTAACCCGTGAGGTCGACGAAGGCCGTGTAGTACTGGAAGTTCCTGCACAGCTCGGCCTTGTTCTTGTCAAGGGGGTCCGTCTTCCCACCGACGCCCAGGATCTCCGGGGCGATGACGTAGCCCGAGGTATGGTCCGCTCCCATGGTTGAGATGGCGTAGGTGACGCCGATGCCCTTTATCGGTCTTGGGTCGTACGCGGGCATTCCCTGACCCTTGACCGCCGGCACCCTCGACACACCGAAGGCCTGACCCGCAAAGGCACATCCGTTGGCCAGCAGGCGGCCTGTGGGGGTCTTCTTCTCGATCTCCTTCATCAGCTTGATGGCCTTCTCGCCATCCCCGAAGTCCGCAAGGCCTCCCTCCATGACAACTCCCATGGTGTCGCCCATCTCGATGGTGTCTAGGCCGAGGTCGTTACAGGCCCTGTTCATCTCACCGATGACGTCCAGGTCGTAGATTCCGCAGTTGGGCCCCAGCGACCAGACGGACTCGTATTCGAGTACGCCCACTGGGTCAATCCCGCCCTCCTTCACCCAAACCTCGGAGCACTGGATGATGCAGCCGGGGCTGCAGGCGTGAGGTCGTTCCCCACCGCGGTTCTTGATGGTCTCCGCCTTCTTCTCCCCCGAGACCATGGCCGATAGGTCACTGTATCCAGAGGAGAAGTTTCTTTGCGGGAGAGCGCCAGCCTCGTTGATGATGTTGACAAGTACGGAGGTTCCGTAAGAGTTCAGGGCGCCGCCCTTCTTGGTGACGTCGTGCTCGGACAGTGCCTTTATCAGCTTCTTCCTTCCCTGGTCAAACAGCTCCTGGTTGGCGATTTCCACCCCCGGCGCGCCGGAGTCATCCACCACGATGAATTTGAGACCTTTCATGGCCATTACCGCTCCCAGACCGCCTCGTCCAGCGTATCTTGAGGGTAATCCCTCCCGGTCGTTGAACGCCACCCCTGCGGCCGCGCCGCTCATCTCTGCGGCTATGCCGCAAGCGCTTATGCCCACCTGATCACCGAAGCGGTGCCTGATCTCGTCGTACGCGCGGTACAGACCCATCTCAGACCAGGTGGTGGCATCGTGGAATTCAATCTCGTCCTTGCTTATATTCACCATGTTATACTTGTCCTTGTTCTGTCCCTCAACGATGATGGCCTTGATGCCCAGTCTAGCCAGCTTCTGCCCGAAGCTCGTCCCGACGTTTGCTTCCTTGATCGTTCCTGTGAGAGGTGATTTCCCCCCAACCGACATCCTCCCTGATGATGGCGCCTTGGTGCCCGTCACTATTCCTGGTGCCATGATCAGCTTGTTGTTCGGTCCCAAAGGATGGCAGTCCGGTGGGATCTCCTCCAGCACTATGGATGAGGTCAGTCCCCGTCCTCCCAGGTTCTTCCACCCGTGGGGGACATCCTCCATTGTGGCCTTGAGTTCACTCATGTCTATTCTCAAAATTTTGCTAGCCAATTTTCCACCTAATGATATTATACTCGCTGGATATTGATATATGTTACGAAATGCGTAGAAAAACATATCGCTCTCCAATCTAAACATCGGACCGCTCCAGGATTGCGACGGCAAGTGGGTGATCCATAGGAAAAGGAGATCATTCTTTGAAAACACAGCGAAATTCGAAGGGAGGGCCAAGCGAGAATTGGTCTTGAATTGATATTTTCATCACATGGGCTCATCGTTTCAAAACGTCGCTGATCGCCGCATTCCGATGCATGGGCATGCGCGA
>CAZQLP010000104.1:0-3404 GCA_964594225.1 uncultured Methanomassiliicoccales archaeon | reverse complement strand
TCCAACTCACTCGGTTATGACCTGGGTGGCGCTGAACTTGCCGTCGTTGAAGAGCAGCGAGAAGTAGCCCGTCTTATGATTCGTGCTCCTCAGCTTGACCGCCCTTATCCTCCTCTGTATGTCGGTCTCTCCGATCTCCTGCAGCTTGAGGCTTATCACGCCATCCGCCAAGTAACCCTCGTCGTACTTCTGCTCGAACATCCTGTCTGGCTGATTTTCGGAGACCAGAAGGGATGTGACCTCGAGGTTCCTCATCCATTCGAAAAGATAGAACAGCTCCGTCCTCCGGTTCTCGTTCATCTGAGCGGCCATGTCCAGCACGTCAAGGGAATCCACCACCAGGATCTCGTAGCCCAGGCTGTGCCGGAGGCTGTCGGCGTACATCTTGAAGACCTGAAGCCAGCTGCCCTTGGCGCTTAGCTGGGTGAGGCTCTTCCTTATGAGTCCAAGGTCGAGCACGTGGACGTACTCCTTCGCCCTCTCGTCGTCCATGCCCATCGTCGACATCTGCTGGAGCAGGTTCTCCCTCGACTGCTCCAGGGTCATGTACACGCTTGGGGTCTGATTCTCTAGAGCGTTCTGGTACAGGATACTGTATGCCAGGGAGGACTTCATTGTGCCCGGTGTCCCAGTTAGGAGTATCACCTGCCCCTTTGGAATCCCCCCCTGCAGATTCTCATCAAAATTCTGTATGTAGGTTCGAACACGTTCAATCTGCAGATCAATCTCCTCCCGAAGTGTGCCCATTGGGCGGCTGTCATGTTAAGTGGCGTGTAGCTACTTAATTCTTTTCTTAGGATACTGGCCCATAGGAAATAGTGACTAGTCAGACTTGGAGGCGAGAGGCGTGTGCAGGTGGAATGTCCCGCCATCGTATATGAACGAGTAGTATCTTCGGTCAACGTTGACCCCACGCATCTTGGAAACCCGGATCCAGCGCTGAATCTTATCGCCCACCTCATGCATGACTAGCCCCACGGAGCCATCGGCCAGATAGAGTTCCCCCTGACCGCTCTCCACCAGCTCATCGAAGGGCAGCTCCGATATCAGGAAGGTGGTCAGACCCATGCCCCGGAACCACTCGAAGAGCTCTGCCAGATCCTCTCGGGTGAATGCGAAGTCGGACATGGCCTTGAATGACTCAAGCGAGTCCAGCACGAAGAGGTCTAACTTCTTCACCCTCTTGATGTTCTGGACATACCTCATCAATATGGTTCTCCAGTCTCCCTCCTCGCCCGCCATGGCCTTCCGGAGGTCGATCATGTCGACCACCATGAGGTTCTCTCTCGATTTTTCCCTATCCAGCCCGAGACGCTTCATCTGACGGAGTATGGAAGCCCTGTTCTGATCCAGTGAGAAGAACATTCCCCTGATGCCCTGATCGACCGCACAGTGGTGCAGGATGTGATAGGAGAGGGAGGACTTCATGGTACCCGTGGTTCCGTTGACAAGCACCACGTGTCCCTTGGGAATGCCGCCCTGTAGCATCCGGTCGAGCCTCTCCACATGAGTTGGGATCAAACCCTCGGACACTGGAACCTCGAGCCCGATGCCTATTTGGGTCTCGATCTCCTTGAAGGTATCCCTCATGAGCGATTCGAGGTCCACCTCACGCTCATCCTCTTTCTCATCGACTGGGGCGGAGTCCTTCCTGTCCCTGAGGGCGTTTTTCAGCTCCAGGGTCTTCTGCATGAGCGTGGACTCCGCGACCATGAACTGCTCCTCCCTTAGGGCCATGGTCTCCATCTCGTCAGAGAGCTCCCCCCTGACCTGTTCACTGAGGCTGGCACGCTCCCGATCCAGCATCTCTTGGAAGTCCTCCTGTATCTTAATCACCCTGTCGATATCCGCTGGGGTAACCTGCCCGCCCTGCGTCAGCTCCTCGTACCTGCTAAGGACATCCCTCCACTCGGAGAGGGAGTCGGATATCCTCTCCAGCTCGCTCTCCCGCTCAAGCAGGGCCCTCTCCTTCTCGCTGAGAGCGACCTCCTCTTGCTCCAGATTAGAACTGGTCTCCTCCAGGGCCTGGATGTCGTTCTCGATTTTCTCAAGCGATTCCAGGAGATCCTTCTCTCTATCGTTGACCTCGCTCTCACGGTGGTTAATCTCCTGCTCCCTTTTTTCCAGTGTACTCCGCATCCTCGCCATGGAAACATATTCTGAATCGTTGAGGCGTACCGAGGTCTCCCCCTGGTTCAGCATGTTCTCCAAGGTGATGCTTGGGGTCTCGCTCAGCTGATCGGGTGTCCTGTTCTCCCTGAGCATCTCCCCACATCTTGGACACTGGATATCATTGGGTTTTACCCCCGCACCGCATCTGGGACACTCATATTTAGACATCTGTCCACCGGCATCACTCGCTGATGACCTTCGTGACCTGGAATTTTCCCCCTGCGAACAGGAGGGAGAAGAATGATGGATCGTGGTTGGTCTCCCTCATCTTAATGCAGCGTATGCGGCGCTGGGTTTCGACCTCCCTCACGTCCTGCATCTTCAGGGCGATCACCCCGTCTGAGAGGTATCCCTCGTCGTAGGTCCCCTCCAGTATCTTGTCCGGTGGGGCTTCCGAGATGAGTAGCGTCGTGACCTCAAGGCTCCGGATCCACTCGAAAAAGTAGAAGAGCTCAGTCCTCCTCACACCGATATCGGCCATTGTCTCCAAGACATCGAGTGAGTCGATGACGATTAGCTCGAATTCCAGGCTCTCCTTGAGATTGGTCAAGTAGGACTTGAATACCTCCATCCAGGATCCGCCAGCGGATATCTCCTTCAGCTTCTTTCGTATCAGTGAGAGATCAAGAACGTGGAGTCTATCCTTGACCTCCTCGATGGGCATTTCCATCTTCTCCATCTGCCTGAGAAGGCTGTTCCTGGATTGCTCCAGTGTGACATAGATGCCAACCTTGTCCTCCTTCTTGGCCTGATTGTACAGCATGTAGTATGTGATGGATGATTTCATCGTTCCCGGCGTACCGCATATGAGCACGATATGTCCATTGGGAATCCCGCCCTCTAGGATCCTATCGAAACCATCGATGTAGGTCTTGAACCGTTCCTCTTCATTCAATTCAAACCCTCTCGCGGTCTGTTCAAGCGGTTCCCCGCTGCAACAATTCATGAGGGAGATGATACTAAAAGATATGGGATAGGTTATCAACCGCTGATAGTAATGTCAGAGATCCCCCCTGAGGACCACTTTCTGGACGTACTGCTTGGCCAGGTCGGCCATGGACCTCATGCGCTCGGTTGGATATGGATCTATCTTCGAGAGCCTCTCGTCCAGGGTGTTGTCCGGTCTGAACTGCTGCAGCGCATACTTCCTAGCCCCCCCTATGAACGCGGCCATTGCCTCCAGCTCTTCCTCATTGATCATGTGGGGGACAACGGTCGTCCTGAACTCGTAA
>CAZQLP010000103.1:0-3486 GCA_964594225.1 uncultured Methanomassiliicoccales archaeon | reverse complement strand
TCTCCATCACGGCCCCGATCACGGGGGCCAGCACCTCGTCCGATGGAAGCATCGACGGGAAGATCCGGTTGACGTCGCCCAGCGTGCCTCCCAGCGATTGCCTCTTCTCGACCAACCTCACCTTCACACCCAGATCCGCCAGGTCCAATGCGGCCCTCATCCCCGATATCCCGCCGCCGATTACCAGCGCCTCGTCCCTGCTCGACATCGCATAGTGATAGAAGTGACCGATATTAACTCCTTCTACCGATGGCCAGGCTCTTGATGGAAGGAGTCGACCATTCCGATCAATTCACAACTTAATTATACCAAATCGTCCGTTCACGCAAGAGCAAGTGGGTACCATGCTGGAGATTAAGGACCTAACGGTCGAGGTAGCTGGGAGCATCGTCCTAAGGGACATCAACCTGACGATCATGTCTGGATACACCGCAATCCTGTTTGGGCCCAACGGATCCGGGAAATCGACCCTTCTTGCTTCGATCATGGGCTTCTCCAACTACCACATCGTCAGCGGCAAGATTTACATCGACGGCAAGGACGTCACCGAGATGCCCCTTCATGAAAGGGCAAGGATGGGCATCGGCATGATGATGCAGCGTCCCCCCAACATCGTGGGGGTGGAGCTTGGTCGCCTGGTGGAGGCCGCCGGGAGGGGCGAAGTGGACGTGGGGTCCATCGCTGGACCCCTGGACATGGTTCGCTTCCTGGAGAGGGACGTGAATGTCGGCTTCTCGGGAGGCGAGCTCAAGAGGTCCGAGCTGCTCCAGCTGAAGGCCCAGGACCCCTGTCTTCTGCTCCTTGACGAGCCCGAGTCGGGGGTGGACCTGGAGAGCATCAAGCTGGTGGGGCGGACCATCAAGGAGCTGCTGGAAATGGACGGCTGTCCATCCGAGAAGATTGGAGAGAAGAGCGCGCTGGTCATCACCCACACCGGCGAGATACTGAACTACCTGGAAGTGGACCGCGCGTACGTCATGTGCAACGGCACCATCGTCTGCTCTGGGAATCCCAGGGAACTGTTGAGCGAGATATCCAGACACGGCTACGAGGAGTGTATCGAATGCAGGCTTCGGAGGAGTTGAGGAAGAGGGCCGAGAAGGCCCTGGACAAGAAGGCCTCCTTCGGCGAGGACATCGACCTGGAGGAGTATGAGGACGCCCCAAGGGACATCTCCTCCACGGACGACTTGGAGGAACTGGGAGAGGACGTCAAGAAGACCATGTTCAACGCCGGTGTCATCCCCTCCGCCGAGGGCAGGTCCGGCAGCTTCCTCATGATGGACAACAGCATGGTGCACACCTCCATGCTCGGGCCTGGACTGGAGCTCATGTCCCTCTCCAACGCGATGGAGAAGCATCCCTGGGTGAAGGAGTATGCCTGGAAAACGATCCCGGTGGACACGGACAAATACACCGCCAAGAGCTACCTGGAGAACGCGGACGGCTACTTCATACGGGCGATGGCGGGGCAGAAGGTCCAGCTTCCGGTCCAGACCTGCCTGATGATGAGCAAGCAGGACGTGTCACAGTACGTCCACAACGTCCTCATCGTGGAGGAGGGCGCCTCCCTTGAAGTAATCACCGGCTGCACGACGAGCAGTGGGGTAGAAAGGGCCATCCACCTTGGCATATCGGAGATCTACATCAAGGAGGGCGGTTCGCTGTCCTTCAACATGATACACAACTGGGCCGAGCAGATTGGGGTTCGGCCCCGGACAATGGTTTCGGTGGCGAAGGACGGCAACTTTGTCAACAACTACGTGGTCTTGAAACCGGTGCGGAGCGTGCAGTCATTCCCCACGGCCAGACTGGAGGGTGAGGGGGCTGTGGCCAGGTTCAACTCTGTCGCCATCGCCCACCCTGGTTCCACGCTGGACCTTGGTTCCAGGGCGATACTGTCGGCCCCGCGGACCCGGGCGGAGATCATCTCCAGGACCATAACCACTGGCGGGACAGTGTACGCGCGCGGTCACCTGGTGGGCGACGCGCCGGGAATCAAAGCCCACTTAGAGTGCAAGGGTCTCATCCTGAAGGAGGGGGGGGTGCAGATCGCCATCCCCGAGCTGGAGGCCCACGTACCGGACGTGGAGATGACGCACGAGGCCGCGGTGGGAAAGATAGCCCAGGACCAGGTAGAGTACCTGATGGCACGCGGCCTGGACGAGGAGCAGGCGGTCGGGATGATCGTCCGCGGATTCCTGGAAGGGGGCGTCAAGGGGCTGCCCCAGAATCTTAAGGCCGAGATCGACAAGGCCGTGTCGCAGACGGACATCGGGGGAATGTGAGGGGTCTAGATCATAGCTCAGGACGCTGGGCCTGAGCTGATCGAGAGGGGGTTTCGGGATCTCCGGTACCTCCAGTCGAGACATGGGCACGGAACCCTTTTCATACCCATGTTCCCATGCAATAGCGGGGAGAGGCCATCATGCCCTCTATGGGCGGTAGAAGAGGCGGCATATCCTCTAAGAACATTGTCATTTCCACGACATACGGGATCTGCTCACTGGCTCAACTGATCCTCTCCTTCATCTACTACGACCACCTGGGCCTCGACCTCCTTACCATCCTTGGATTGGGCTCCTGATCTCATTCGGCGTCGTGGGAGAGCTGGGTAGAGACCACCAGGGTGGTGGAAACTGGCATCTACTCGGTGGTGAGGCACCCTCAGTGGCTCACCCGGATGATGTCCTCGCTCGGGCTGATACTGATCTCTCAGCATTGGGCGGTTCTAATTCTTGGCCTGGTGACAATACCGCTGATATACCTGCAGACCTTCAAGCTCGATATTGGCTTGGTAGAGAAGCTCGGGGACGATTACGCGGATTACATGAGAAGGGTGCCCAGGGTCAACATGCTGCTGGGTATCGCCAGAAGGCTGCGGGCAGGTTGATCAACCGAAGATGTGCAGGCCGAAGAGGGTAACGGCCATCACTATGGAGCCGGATATGATCACGCCGATCAGGACGGCCATCCACCCCTTCTTGAAGTCCAGATCGAAAAGCCACACAAGCAGCGTTCCTGTCCAGGCCCCGGTCACCGGCAGGGGGATGGCCACGAAGAGCACTACCCCGAGGTAACCGTACTTCTCGATTATTCCCCTACGCCTCTCCCTCACGCCCTCGACGAAGTTGCGCAGCCCCTCCCACCTGGAGGCGAAGAAGGCGTAGGTGTACCTCAACCCGAACGTGATGGGAACGTAGACGATGGCGTTGAAGATAATGGCCACAATGTAGACGGTCAGGGGATCCAGGCCCATCGCTACCCCGGTGGGAATCGCCCCCCTCAGCTCGCTGATTGGCGACATGGAGAGTATCACGACGGTAAACCATTCCACCCAGTTCAAAATCATCTTGGAACCCTGACCTTCTTTGGGCGTATCGCATGCTGCTACAAATCTCTTTATCTCCCTTTCTGGGAAGAGAAAACATTCTGTTGGGTCGGCTCCGATGTTGTCCTTGAGGAGTGCGAAGCGATGTGCTGTACT
>CAZQLP010000102.1:0-3608 GCA_964594225.1 uncultured Methanomassiliicoccales archaeon | reverse complement strand
CGTCGATCCATTTGGCTCTCCCGTTCCATTTCTCCAGTCGTCTATAAATGGCTGTAGAAGGGGAGGGATGCTGGCTGTGACCGCGACCGATACGGCACCCCTTTCCGGTACCTACCCTAAGAAATGCATCAGGAGATACGGGGCCCGGCCCTGCCGATCGAGATTCGGGCACGAAGTGGGGTTGAGAATACTCATCGGTCATGCCGTAAAAGAGGCGGCGAGACTCGACAGGAGTGTGAATCCCGTCCTATGCTTCTATGCGGATCATTACTTCAGAATTCATCTATCGATGATGGAGGGCGGTGGCAAGGCGGATAGATGCCTGGAATCCCTTGGATATCTGGATTATGATCCGAAATCGGGGAGGAGGGAGGTCACCCACCACCCCGGCGTGACATCGATTGGACCGCTGTGGCTGGGCCCCCTTTTCGACAGCAAGTTACTGTCCAAGATGAGGTCGGAGGATTGGCTCGCTCATCCACGAAGGGTCACGAAGTTCCTGAAGGTCTGCAGAGAGGAGCTGGATGTTCCATACTTTTACGAGAGCGATGAGGTGGCGCATCTTCTTGGTGGATCGCCTCCATCGCTAGAATCGATACTGGAAAGGTTGAAGGAGACGGGTGAGGCATCGCCGACTCATTTCTCTCCGACCGGGTTCAAGACCAACCTTCCGCTGGATGAGATGCTCTCATCCGTAGAGGACATGATGTGATCTGATAAATCATTTAATTAACATCGTGGCAAACGAGACATCCCATATGTTTCAGCGGTGGAATGAAGGCGAGTCAGTTTCACCAACCCCCTGGAATGAACATATATACATAATGGACATATTCTAATGAGAGCTACGCTGGGACACAGCGGAAGTAACGCTTCGTGAGATGATTCAGTAGAGCCGTCGTTGAGCGAAGAAGCCCACACCTTTCAGGGGTGGGAGCATGTCACGGAATTGCCTATGGAAATAGGGTGATAATATGCCGACTCTGGCTATCGTGGGAACTCAATGGGGTGATGAGGGCAAGGGCAAGATAACCGATTACCTCGCGGAGAATGCGGATATGGTGGTCCGGTTCCAGGGTGGGACCAACGCTGGCCACACGATAGGTATCGGAGATGAGGTGTTTAAGCTCCATCTTCTTCCATCGGGAATACTGCGGGAAGGAATAGTATCTGTAATAGCCAACGGCGTGGTCTGCGACCTCGATGAGATGAGAGAGGAGATAGAGCAGGTGGTATCCTCTGGAAGGAACGTTGACGGTCTGAGGATATCGGACAGGTCCAACATCATTCTCCCTTACCATAAGATCCTTGACAGCGTGGAGGAGAGGTACAGAGGAAAGAGTGGAGTGGGCACCACTGGCCGAGGTATAGGACCATGTTACACCGACAAGATCGCCAGGAGTGGCATTCGAATGGGGGACCTCGCTGAACCGCGGTATTTGAGAGAGAGGTTAGAAATGATGCACCCCATCAAGGAGAGGTTGATCGAGATCCTGGGTGGGAAGACCCCTTCCAAGGTGGAGGTCGAGAAGGAGCTCCTGGCTTTCGGAGAGAGATACGGGCGATTCATCACCGACACCTCGGTCCTCATCAATGATTACATCTCTCAGGGGAAGAACGTCCTGTTCGAGGGGGCCCAGGGTACCATGCTCGACATTGATCACGGCACCTTCCCATTCGTAACATCCTCCAACTGCATCTCGGGGGGGATATGTACCGGGGCGGGGATACCCCCCTCCGCCATCCGTGAAATCGTGGGGATCGTGAAGGCTTATACGACCCGGGTGGGAAGCGGTCCGTTCCCTACCGAGCTCCATGATGATCTGGGGGAACATCTCCTTAGGAAAGGCGGTGAGTACGGCACCACCACTGGAAGGGCACGAAGGTGTGGATGGCTGGATCTCGTGGTAGTCAATCACGCCATCAGGCTCAGCGGCATGACTCAATTAGCGATAACGAAGCTCGATGTGCTGAACGGGCTGGATACCGTCAAGGTGGCAACCGCGTACGAGATTGAGGGGGAGGAGATAAAGCACTTTCCGGCGAGTCTGGACCGACTTTCGAAGGTCAACCCCATCTATCAGGAGCTGGATGGATGGACTGCATGGGAAGAGGACTCCGTTGAGATCGCTGCCAGGGGGATAGAGGCCCTTCCGATCGAGATGAGGAGCTATCTCGATTTCATAGAGAGGGAGACAGGAGTTCCACCGACCATACTTGGAATAGGGCCCAAGAGGAAAGAGACGATAGATCTGGACAGCGATAGATGGGCCTAGTCCAAGGTCGCCCTGTCAAATCTCTCAGCACCCAACGGTTTGGTGGCATCCAGACCAAGCTTGGACGTAAGCCCGCTGGAGCTGGGATCAAGGGAGGATCCCGCCGCATCGTTGATCACAACAAGGTCTCTCGAAGCCTGGAAGCGGGTGGCGATAGCCCATTCCACTGCCTGATCATCATGGATGTCTACGTCCTCATCCACAATGACCACCCTCTTCATCGATGGATGCCCGGTAAATGCGGCCATTGCCGCGTTCTTCCCATCACCTTCCTTGTTCTTCGTTATGGAGACGATCCCATGAAGCCAGCAGCATCCTCCCTCCGTCAGGCGGACGTCATGAGTCCTGGGGATCGTCTGCCTCACCGTCCTGAGGATTATCGGTTCCCTGGGCATCCCCATCAGCAGGTAATGTTCCAACCCACCCGGCATGATTATGTGAAAGAGCGGCCGGTCGCGATGATAGATCCTATCTATCTCGACCACCGGTTGTTCCCTCACCTTGTCATAGGTGCCAGTGATATCCACGAACGGCCCCTCGTCGACCCTCTCGGAGGTGATCCTGCCCTCCATCACGTACTCGGAGTGGGCCGGTACTGACAATCCACCGAATGTAGGTGCCACCTCAACTCTCTCGCCGAGTCCCTGCTGCCTCAGCGCGCTGGCAATTTCCATCTCGTCCTGACCATAATCGACCGAACAGGCCCCGGCAAGGAGCACCGAGGGGCACACGCCCACACAGAATGCCACCGGGAGGTCCTCCCCCCTTTGCTGCGCCAGCCTGTGCATGGTGAAGAGATGTCTGGGAACCAGCCGTATTGCGAACCTCCGGTCGTCGAGCAACATGAGCCTGTGAAAGGAGAGATTCCTCTGGCCGTCCAGCTCGGAAACTGCCACCGCTGAGGTCACGTACCTACCGCCATCCATCGGGAAGAACTTTGGTATGGGGAGGTCCCTCAGATCAAAGTCCTCTTTCACATTCTGCCTAAACGGGGCGTTCTCTATCACCATGGTCGGGATAGGATTGGAAATCGCCTCCAGGAGGCTGCCCATGACCTCTCTGGCATCCATGCCCAGATTCCTGCCGATCCTCGCTCGATTGGTCCAGAGATTGGCGATCGCCTCACCTCCCCCGAGGCTAAGGAAGTGAATGGGCGATTGGGGGTTCTCAAGCATGATCCTGGTTGCCTCCAGATTGGTCGATATCTCCTTCTCGATGGTGATCGTCTTCTCGGATTCGAAGATGGTTGCCCTAAGGGACATGGTCACCTAATTCCCCTCAACGGTTTAATAACATGCCCTTTTCACCTCAGTGACATTTTCATACAACGGT
>CAZQLP010000101.1:0-3680 GCA_964594225.1 uncultured Methanomassiliicoccales archaeon | reverse complement strand
CCTGGGAAATGTTGTGGCCGCCTCCCTGGCCGTTCCCTCGAATATCACACATTCCCTTTCCAGCGAATCCATCACGACGCCTCTCTCCCGGAGCTTGGATATGTCACACATCCCCCTCTTCCCCTTTCGGGTGATAAGGGTGACCTCGTCGATGCGCCCCATCGCCGCCGCTCTCAGACCGTCAGTGCCACAAACTGCCCCAGACGGAACGTAGAGGCGGGCGTCATTCTCCTTGGAAAGGGAGAAACATCTCTCCCTGAGCTCGTCGTCCGCAAAGGCGCCGACGCTCATTATCATGGTATCCACACCCCTCTCGAGGAAGAATGGCGCATAGGTCCTTACGGCATCCTGGCTGGCGGCCTCCACCACCAGATCCAGCTCTTTCGCCAGGCGGTCCATGGAATCGTTGTCGTGCTCCACGTACTTCACGTTCTCGAGAAGCCCCTCCAGGTGAATGGCGCACATCCGACTCTGGTCGGTGATGTAGACCCTCTGGAACTCCTCCATCTCGTCCACCGCCTTGGCGATCTGTGTCCCGATGGAGCCGCACCCGATGATTAGGATACGCATCGTCCGTGAGAATATCTAACCATCATATAACACTATTGAAGAAAGGAGGTCCCGGGGGAGGGTCCTTATCGCCGAAGCACGACGGATTTCGGATTGCGAACGACTTCCGAACAGTTTTTTAGTCCCCCAGTGCATCGAGGGCACATGAGGTTCGAGCTCCTGGACCACACCGCCGACATCCTGGTGAGGGCCCACGGTGACACGCTGGAGGAGTGCTTCGCGAACGCCGCCTACGCGATGTTCGACCAGATGGTCGACCTGGCCACCGTGGAGAAGAAGGGAGAGGTGGAGGTATTGGTGAGCGGTGAGGAGATGGAAGAGCTGCTCTACGACATGCTCTCCGAGCTGCTCTACATCCACGACGTGGACGGCGTGGTGCTGTCCGATTTCGAGGTGGAGTTCACCAAGGAAGGCCTTCGATGCAGGGCCAGGGGAGAGAAACTGAACCTTGAGAGGCACGGACCGAAGACGGAGGTCAAGGCGGTTACCTTCCATATGATGGAGGTGGACGAATCCGGACCGTCGGTGACCGTGCTATTCGATGTGTGAGGTGACCATGAAGGCCAGCGCCACCGCCCACCCCATCCAGGGCCTGATCAAGTACCACGGCCTCAGGGACGAGGTCCTCAGGTTGCCCTATCACGACTCGATCTCGGTCTGCACTGCCCCTCTCCTCACCCGGACCACGGTCGAGTTCGGAAGCTGGAAGGACCGGGCTGAGATCGATGGTTCTCCCGCGGGAGAGCGGGAGATGGAGAGGATCATGTCGGTGGTCGATCCCCTTCGAGGGATGGCCGGGACCGATCTGGGGGTGAGGGTGGCCTCCGTCAACGATTTCCAGTCGAATATCGGTCTGGGTGCGAGCTCGTCAGGTTTCGCCGCCCTGGCCCTCGCCACCGCAACCGCCCTGGATCTCGATCTCCTGATGGAGGAGGTCTCCAGGTTCGCAAGAAGGGGGGCGGGATCGGCCTCGAGGGCCGTCACCGGAGGATTCTCCAGATGGTTCTCTGGAACGGATGACGGCTCATCATACTCCAGCCGCCTTGCGTCCGGCCTTGACGATCGCATGGGCATGCTGATAGCGATCGTCCCGGCGATGAAGTTCACGGACACTGCCCACAGGGAGGTGGTAAGCTCCCCGTTCTTCCGGGCCAGGCTGGAGTACGTGAAAGGAGCGCTGGAGGAGATGGAGGAGGCGATACTCCAGGGAGATGTGGATGGTGTGGGGGAACTGGCCGAGAGGGATACCTTGCTCCTGCACGGGATAACTATGACCGGAGAGGAGCGTCTGATCCTTTGGAGGCCCGATACGCTCAGGATCATACTGGAGGTCAAGCGGATGTTCGAGGAGGGAATCCACTGCCACTTCTCGATAGACACCGGAGCGACGGTGTACATCAACTGCCACCTGAGGGACCTCCACGAGGTGGGATCGAGAATCTCCGAACTGGGGATCGAGGTCATCGAGTGCCGGGTGGGTGGAGAGGCCAGAACGGTGGAGGATCACCTGTTCTGATCCTCGAGGAAGGGCCACACCTCACCGCCCTTGAGTCTCTCGATCTCCAAGAGAAGCCTCTCCCTCTGACCCGGTCTGAAACGTGCCGCCTCCTCCATCGCCCACACCACCCAACCAGTGATCCCCCGGACGGATCGCCCCGAGACCAAGATGTAGCGCTGGAGGAACTCGTGGCAGAGGGTGTATTTCTCCTCCACGAACATGGGATCGGTGTTGAGAATGTGAGCGCACACCTCTCCCAGGTCCTCCAGCGGATCACCGAGGTGTGCCAGCTCGAAATCCATCCCCGCAACGCCGTCCTCGGTCAGAATGAAGTTCTGGAGCTTGGCGTCAGACCTGACCAGGATTCCCTCCTCGTTTTCTAAGGCAAGGTGAAAGGTCGCCAGCCACTCGGCCAGCATCCTCGGGTACGCGGGGTCAAGGGTATCGTTGATCAGATCCCGGAAGTCAGGCCCATCCAGGTATCCCATGAGGATGAACCCCTCGCCAGCGAGCAGGGACTCGGGAACCAGGATCCCACGGGACCGGCAAAGGAGAAGCGTTGATCGCTCCCTCTCCCACCTGTCGCTGTCGAAGACCTTAAGCACCGCATTTCCCCCCGAGGTCCGAAGCAGGTGGACCTCATTCTTCCTGCTTGCCAGCCTCTTCACCTCCAAAACCTGGGAGTGGAGAGGGATGCCTGGTATCGGGTCGCAACCGATCCCCCGTCCCAGGAGGTCGGCCAGGGTGTCCTCGATCGTGGTCATGGTCGATCAGCTCAGAGATGATACTCCAGCGGTATGCTCACGAGAATGGTCCATATGGAAAGAAGGATCGTGGTGAATATGATTGTGAAGGTCAATGCGACATCGGTCCCGCTGAATCTCAGCTTCCTGACAAAGGTCCTTTTCTTGTGAAGTCCGAATCCCCTCCCCTCCATGGAGATGGAGAGGGCGTCCACCTTTGACATCCCAGAAACCAGGAGGGGGAGGAAGGTCAGTTTGATTGTGCGCATCAAGTTCTTGGGCCTTATCACCGTCTCCATTCCCCTGGCCACCTGTGCCCTTCTCACCACGTTGAATTCGCTTCCGAACAGGGGGAGGAAGCGCAGGGTGGTGATCAGCGTGAACCCGTATCGGTAGGGAAGGCCGACCTGCATTAGGGCGTAGGCGAAATCGTTGGGATGGGTCGTGGCGACGAAGAGAAAGGAAGAGGTGATGATGCACAGGAACCGGAAGGCGATCACGATGCCCCTCTCGATGCCGAGCGTGGTCACGGGCACGAAGGGACCGATCCCGGGGGCCAGCTCCGGGATGAACCAGAAGAGTATTCTCCCGTTGTCGACGAAGATGACCTGCAGCAGGAAAAGGATGAGCGTGAACATTATGATGAACCTGGCCCTCCTGACGAACACCCTCAGGGGGATCCTGGCCACCTTCATGAGGACCAGGATCGTGGCCAGGAACAGTATGGAGAAGAACAGGTTGGACAGCACCAGGACCAGTATGCAGAAGCATATGAGGAAGACGAGCTTGGTGATGGGATGAAGCCTGTGGATGATGGAATCGTCCTTCCGGAATGCCATCTCAGGGACCAGGGCCACTGGGCAACACCT
>CAZQLP010000100.1:0-3772 GCA_964594225.1 uncultured Methanomassiliicoccales archaeon | reverse complement strand
AATCCCCGTACAAAGTATCCCTCATGGGTGAAATAAGTTTTTGGGCGTGTCATTCTATCGATGAGCAAGCCCCTGAACAACATCTGTTCCACCATCATGAATGGGCTATTCGAAGAGGGTGAGGGTTATGCCGTAGAACCGAACGTGGAGCACAGCGTCGAAATGCTGGAGGACTCGATAGCGATGGATGTGTTCGCCCCGCCCCGTGACGAGAACCGGTAGAATCAGGTGGGGTACAGGGTTCTCAGGATCTCCACTATCGCGATGACGGCCGCGCATACGCCGACGATGAACCAAGGGTTGATCTTCATCGCCATGTCGTCTTCGGAATCGAAGTATCTGATGAGACCAGCTGCAGACTGAAAACCATCACTCTTCTTTTTGGCCATCGGAAACTGATTCCCCATCATCGTATTTATAAATTCCCCAAAGGCCGAATTCGAGCATGGTCCGCGTCATGAACCATATGCAGTGATCTATCAGGTCATTCGAATGTTAGATATCAGATCCGGCCTCCTGAATCCTCCCCTCAACAAGCTTTAATACGCCGGTTCGGTGTTCTGGGATTCTGATAGCATGCATTGGGCGGATGTCGAGGCGAACAGCCTCCTGGAGCAGGGCAGCAAGCATCTCATCTCAACAGGGATAAGCCCCTCCGGTTTCATTCACGTCGGAAGTTTGAGGGAATCCATCACCGCCGAGGCCATACGCAAGGCGCTGGAGGAGAAGGGCGCTGACGTGGGCATGATCTATCTTGTGGACTCCTTTGACCCCCTTCGAGAGAGGTACGCCTTTCTGTCCAAGGAGTACGAGAATGAGGTGGGCAAGCCGCTCAGTCAGATCCCTTGTCCCTGCTCCGAGCACGACAACTACGCTCATCACTTCATCCAGCCCTTCTTGGACTCCCTGGATGAGCTGGGCGTCAAGTGCGATGTCCACTGGACCCACGAGCTCTATGAGCTCGGGGCCTTCGCCGAGATCATAGATACCATCATCAGGAACACGGACAAGGTCATACAGATACTGAGAGAGGTTACGGGACGGGACGTGTCTGACAACTTTTTCCCCTACACCCCAAGGTGTGATCGCGATGGGCGCTTCGTCCCCGGCGATGTGGATGTATTGGAGTACGATTATCCGTACGTTACCTTCAACTGCCCCTGTGGTGACGAGGAGAAGGCGGATATCAGGAGGGACGACGGGAAGCTTCCATGGAGGATCGAGTGGGCAGCCAAGTGGAAGCTGTTCGGGGTGACATGCGAGCCCTTCGGGAAGGACCACGCCGCCGCCGGCGGATCCTACGACTCCGGTGTGAGATTTGCGAGGGACATCTTCGGGATCGAACCCCCTCACCCGGTGGCATACGAGTTCATCCAGTTGAAGGGCAAGGGGCAGATGCACAAGTCCTCTGGGTCCATGGTAACGGGCATCGACGCCCTTAGGATCACGCCCGCTGAGGTTCTGAACTTCATGATACTCCGGTACAACCCGGACAGGCACATAGACTACGATTCCGGCCTCGGCATTCTGGACTCGGTGGACGAGTACGACCGCTTCGAGAGGATGTACTACACCGGGGAGTGCAGTGAGGTGGAGGAGGACCTCCTGCGCGCCTACCAGTTCTCCCAGCCTAAGGACGTCAGGGAGAGCATGCCCGTGCAGGTTCCGTACCGGCACTTGGTCAGCGTGGTGCAGATAGCCAGCGGCTTCGACTCGATACTCAGTATCCTGAAGAGGACTGAGCACCTGGTCGATATGGAGGACGCGGATATCGATCTTCTTCAAGAGAGGGTGAGTTGCGTCCGGTACTGGCTCGAGAATTTCGCCCCGGATATGGTCAGGTTCAGCATACTCGAGCAGATACCCGAGCTCGACGTGAACGAGGATGAAATGAGATTCCTGCATTGCATCCTGGCGGCTATGGGTGGGATGGAGTGGGAGGGAGACGGCATCCACAACGCCGTCTACGAGTGCTCCAAGAGCTCCGGCTTGGGGGCCAGGAATGGCTTCCAACTCATGTATCAGATATTCATAGGAAGGCGTTCAGGTCCCAGATTGGGCCACTTCCTCTCTACGCTCGACAGGGACTTCGTTCTCGGGAGGATCAGGAAGGCGCTCTCCTAGATCATGCCGAGGTCGTTCAGTTTCGACGGCAGGTACTCCGCGGTCACGAAGTCAAGCCCGTACTTCGCGAGGGCCTGCTGCTCAGCCTTCTTGTTGAGCTCGAGCATGAGCTGTATCTCGCCCTGCCAGAACTGGTCACTGAACCTTGGGTCCTTCAGCTCGGCCCTGAGGGCCCTGACGTCCACCTCCGTCAGCTTGTCCGTGGGAAGCTTGAACTGCTCTATGTCCGATGCGGTGATCCCGATGTAGTTGGCGTTCGGTGTGGCCAGGTAGTCAGAAATGTGCGCTGTCTTTATGGCCCCGTAGGCCACGGAGGCGAATATGCGGAATGACCAGGGATCACCGTCGGTGAATACCAACACGGGAATGTCAAGCTCCTCCGACAGCCTCTTTGTGAAACGTCTCGTGCTGCGGGCCGGCTGCCCCTTCAGATGAACAAGGATGGAATTGTAGTCCTCGTCGAAACCGTTCTCCACCAGACGATCGAACATACCGCCCGTCTCTATGGCCATGATGAACTGTGCTCCGGTGGAGTTCAGCTCTACCTTCTCCTTCTCCACGTTGTAGGGTATTCCATAACCTGAATCACCCACATCGTCCCTGCAGTTGATCCTCTTCCTCTTTCCCTTCCGGTCGGTCTCGGTCAAGGTCAGGTCACCGATGACCCTTGCCCCATCCTCCTCAGGGCGCAGTTTGAAGTCCTCCCTCATGCAGCCTGTCACGATCTCCAGATCCTCTGCTAGGGAGTTCGATTCGTCCTGGGAGGTGAACTTGCCCTTCTCCCACCCCTCGGAGATGTAGTACATCTCCCTCAGCGTGGAGGACTTGTCACTCTTGATCATCTCCTGGATGAATTCCAGCATGTACATCGTCCGGAGCAGCATCTGGGCTCCCCTGGTCCGTTTGGCGGATCTTGCGCCAGTTTCCTTCCCGTACTTCCATACCCCGGTCCTGCGGTCGAACCTGATGTTCCTCTTCGTCCTCAGGGGGAGGACCATGCGGGGTATCTGTCCCTTCTCTATCTGATCGTATATCGACTCGGCGATGTCGTACAGCCTCGCAACCGCCTGGTTGTTCTTCTCCTCACTCATCGTTGAGCACCTCCCCCGACTCGTCGTAATCGACCTCGTCCTCCTCTTCGACCTCCTCCTCGGGTTCCTCCTCGGTAACGGACAGGTCATCAATGTCCCAGTCACCGGGCAGGGGATCCGCGCCTATCACCCCTACCGGGTTGATCCCGCTGACGTAGATCTCGTTTTCATCGTACTCGTCCCTGTCCAGGCCGATGAGATCGTACACTATCTCCATGTGGCCCGTGGAGGGGATCCGCTTGAGGTCCCACGTGACCTTCCCCCCGTTCCTCACCTCCTTGGGCTTGATCTCCCCATAGCCGCCGATCATCCCGCCGTTAGGAATGACGGAGTGGAGTTTGAACTTCTTCCCCGTGGGGGTGTAGTTAAAAATCGATGTGCTCACCCTGTGACGGTCATCCACCCACTCGACGGAATCGTCTATCCAGACCACGTTCATGATCTTGGTTATGGTCCTTCCCAGGGGTGGTACCTCCCTGCCCGTGATCTTTGCGCTCTTCTCCGCTATCTGGGGGAGCAGCTCCCTCACGATATCGAACTTGACCCGGGTCCTGGAC
>CAZQLP010000099.1:1966-3777 GCA_964594225.1 uncultured Methanomassiliicoccales archaeon | reverse complement strand
CACTGCTAGCCTCAACTTCCCCAGGTATGCCTCCTGCTTGTCCAGCTTCATGTAGAAATGTGAATCCTCTTCCACCCTATCCTCCAGCGAGTTCAGAAGTTCAATGATATCGTCACCTTCCATCAGGGAGAAGAAGCGCCTGATATCCCTCTTTTTCCTCAAGTCACCTTCCAGGATCACTATTGGATTACCGTGATAGCCATCCACATTGACCCTGCTGAACTCATCAAGCCCTGTGGCAAGCTTCATCGCCAGAACCACTCTGTCCTCGTTCTCTGTGGCGTGAACGAAGGCCCTAAACGAGAGATATTGGAGGGGCATGCTGGTGGTCAGACCTCTCATGATATATCAATCTCTCCTCGGGATATATATCAAACGTCGGTCGTTCGATAGACATATGGTCACTCGATTGAATGATTGCCCAACATATATTGGAAATCGGAGGAGATATTCGAAAAAAGGATATTAAATCGGGTAAAAATTCGTAATCGTTATTCTTCCATCAATTCATCTTCCATTATAGGCCAAAAAGCTTATAATCTTTGGACTATGGAACTCCCAGGTGTAAAGGCCGATGAAAGAGATTAGATTCCATGGAAGGGGGGGCCAGGGAGCCGTGGTGGCCTCGGAACTCCTGGCCAGGGCTGCGATCATGGACGGCTTGAAGGCAGCCGCGTTCCCGTCCTTCGGATCGGAGAGGAGGGGAGCGCCGGTCATGGCCTTCTGCCGCATCGATGATAGACCGATAAGGGTCCACGCCGGCATCTACGAGCCGGATTACGTGGTGGTACTGGACGCGAAGCTGATCGACATGGTGGACGTCCTTGATGGTTTGAAGGCGAATGGAAAGATCCTTGTGAACTCCCCAAAAAAACCGGAACAGCTGGGACTGAAAACTGATCGCAAGGTGTATACCGTAGATGCGACGGGTATCGCCCTGGACATGGGACTGGGCAGCATGGCCGCCCCAATCGTGAACACCGCGGTGATCGGGGCCTTCGCGGCCATCTGCCCGGAAGTGAAGATTGAGAATATCGTTGAAGGCATCAGGGAGGCGGCCCCGGCCAAGAAGGATCAGAACGCGGAGGCCGCCCGTAAGGCTCACGACCGATTGAAGGGGGTGTGACATATGATCAATACATACAATGACCTGCCCTCTACACCTGTATCACTGGGGTCCACGGAGGACTTGCGTACAGGTACCTGGAGAACGCTGAAACCGGTCATAGATGAGGAGAAGTGCATCAAGTGCTACATATGCTGGAAGTTCTGTCCGGACATGTCCATCGAGGTGGAGGAAGAGGGTGACTTCCCCAAGGTCAACCTGTTCTACTGCAAGGGCTGCGGGATATGCGCCAACGAGTGTCCCAAGGACGCCATCGAGATGGTGAGGGAGGAATAAGGATGATCGAGATCATCACTTCTAACTACGCCGCGGCGTACGCGGCAAAGCTGGCCAGGGTAGAGGTCATAGCCGCGTATCCCATCACTCCCCAGACATCCATCTCCGAGAAGCTGGCGGAACTGGTGGACACTGGCCAAATGGACGCTAGGTACATAAAGGTGGAAAGCGAGCACTCGGCAATGGCCGCCCTCATAGGCGCCTCCACGGTTGGAGCGAGGACATTCACGGCCACATCATCCCAGGGTCTAGCCCTGATGCACGAGAACCTGATATGGGCGGCGGGGGTCAACAGGCCCATTGTGATGCCGGTCGCCGCCAGGGCACTTGGCGGTCCTTGGAACATCTGGTCCGATCATACGGACGTCATAGTAGAGAGGGACGCCGGCTGGATGCAGTTCTTCTGCGA
>CAZQLP010000099.1:0-1866 GCA_964594225.1 uncultured Methanomassiliicoccales archaeon | reverse complement strand
AGGATGCTCGACATGGAGCGCGCCAAGGAGAAGGTCGTTGAGGTCGAGAGGGACTTCGAGAAGAGGTTCGGACGCTCCTACGGTGGACTTGTGGAGTTCTACCGCTGCGATGATGCCGATGTGGCACTGGTGATCGCCGGCGCACCCACCGGCACCGGGAAGGACGTGGTGGACGAGATGAGGGAACGGGGCAAGAAGGTCGGGCTCGTGAAGATCAGGGCATTCCGTCCGTTACCCGCGGAGGAGCTGGCGAAGCTCAACGACATGGTCTCTATGGTCGGGGTATTCGACAAGAGCCACACCTTGGGACATGGGGGAGCGTTCTTCCAGGAGGTCAGGAACGCCCTTTACGATACTGGAGGATGTGCGCCAATAAAGAACTACGTCGGAGGACTTGGAGGTAGGGACGTGACCAAGAGGAACATCGAGATGATATTCGAGGACCTGCTCTCCTTATCCAAGGAGGGTAAGGTGGACAGGCTGATCGACTGGGTCGCCCTCAAAGGCGGACCTGGGAGGTGGGATTGATGGCCAAACTGACTCTGCCCAAGGAAGAATACCTCTACAGAGGACACTCTGCCTGTCCAGGATGCGGAGCGCCACTCGCTCTCAGATACACAATGAAGGCCCTCGGCAGCCGGGTGATCATGAACGTGCCTGCGGGATGCACCCCAGTGATAGGCGGTCTTTGGCCCAGGTCCGCGTTCAAATTCAACGTATTGGACCACGCGTTTGAATCCACCGGTGCCGTCGCCTCCGGAATAAGGGCTGCCCTGGATGCCAAGGGCATAGAGGACGTGACCGTCCTGGCATGGGCCGGGGACGGGGGCACGGTGGACATCGGCCTCCAGGCGCTCTCGGGTGCCGTTGACAGGGGCACCGATTTCATCTACGTGATGATGGACAACGAGGCCTACATGAACACTGGGATACAATGCAGCGGCGCCACGCCCATCGGCGCGTGGACGACCACCACGCCCCTTGGAAAGAAGTTCGAGATCAACTTGCAGATGAAGAAGAATATCATGGAGATGATGGTGGCCAATGGCATCGTTTACGGGGCAACGGTCAACGTCGCGTATCCGGAGGATTTCGTCAAGAGGATGAAGAAGGCCGTCGAGTTCAAGGGGCCCAAGTTCATCCATGCCCTGTCGCCCTGCGCCCCAGGCTGGAGGGTGGACAGCTCCCGTACCGTGGAGGTCGCGAGACTAGCAACCCAGACCAATATGTTCCCCTTATACGAGGTGGAAAACGGCGAGTACAGGATTACTAAAATGATAAAAGAAAGGAAACCCGTTTTGGAATACCTCAAGGCTCAGGGGCGCTTCAGGCGGATATCCGACGAGATGGCGGAAAGAATCCAGACCCTGGTGGACAGGGATCACGAGGAGCTCCTGAGGAAGGTGGAACAGAGCAAGAGGTGAACCTCTGGAAGACATCCTCGCCGATTCCGGGAAGCTCCTTCTCCTGGGGAATGAGGCGATGGCCCGTGGCTGCATGGAGGCCGGCGTCAGCGTGGCGGCGACCTACCCGGGCACGCCATCATCGGAGGTGGGAGGAACGCTGGAGAAGGTGGCCCACAAAGTGGGCATCTACTTCGAGTACTCGACCAACGAGAAAGTGGCAATGGAGGTCGCTGGCGCCGCCGCGGCAACGGGGCTCAGGTCCTTCGCATTCATGAAGCACGTTGGGCTGAACGTGGCGAGTGACGCTTTCGTCACGCTGGGCTACACTGGTGTCAGGGGAGGAATGGTGGTGATGACCGCCGATGATCCCACCGCCCACAGCAGCCAGAACGAACAGGACAACCGCTTCTACGCCAAGCTGGCGCTGGTGCCCATGCTGGAGCCCTCCACTCCCAGGGAA
>CAZQLP010000098.1:0-3846 GCA_964594225.1 uncultured Methanomassiliicoccales archaeon | reverse complement strand
GAGGTGTCCAGGCAGTCCTGGTTGCTGTATGCATCGTCCTCAGGAAGGAAGACGGTACGGAAGCCATCCTCCCAGTCTGGCGGGGTCTCCCCCTCGTACGTGAAGGCCAGCAGGAACGGCCCCTGGATGGATAACCAGGTGACGTTGGGGTAAACGTTCCAGTAGCAGAAGTCCTGGTAGTAACCGTCGATGCTGGTCACCCTCAAGGTGTCGTTTACCCCCATGCCTCCCACCATATCAAGCAGATCGGAGATCAGCACGCCACTGTAGTTCCCCAATGCCTTCCAGTTCTCATAGAAGTTCTCGTACTCGCCAGCGCCATCCACAGAGGTCATGGTCATGAACTCGTTCAGCGTGACATTCACACTCCCCTCAGGTCCTGTGATGATTACGTACTCCGACTGGGGTTCCTCAGCCTCGACCTCCACTATCTCCCAGGTGATGTTATCGGTGGTAACCGTGAACATCAGGAAGTGGTGGTAACCACCCTCCTCCGGAGGAGCGTAAAGAGCCCCTCCCGCACCCCCGCTTATGATGTACTGGGTGTCGTTGATGATCTCTTCGTGGTAGAGGTGGATATGTCCGTTCAGGACCAGGTCCACATTGTACTCGTCCATGATGGCCTGAAACTCCTGACAGTCCTCCAGATCATCGAGATGGTGGTCATCTCCCTCTCTGGGGTCATAGCTGGGCACGTGGGAGAACACGATTATCCTCTTATCCGTAGACCCGTTCAGTGTGACCCTAAGCCATGTGAATTGATCGTCGGAGATGTTCTGGGTCGACGAATCAACGGAGATGAACCTGCAATCACCGCGATCGAAGTAGTAATCGCCGGTGTCGAAGTATTCGTAGAAGATCGTGTCGTTCACCATCACATCGTGATTGCCCGGCGTCACCCACATGGGTGCGTCAAGTTCGTCTATCGCCGTTACGAAGACGTCCAGAAGGCCATCGATGGCCTTGGGTACCGTATCGCCAAGGTGGAGAACGAAGTCCGGTTGCCTTTCATTCATCGCCTCCACGACAGCGTTCAGTACCAGAGTGTTCCCCTGAGAATCCCCCATGACCGCGAAGGTGAACGAGCTGTCCTGGGTGGAGTTAACATTCAGGACAAGGCTTTCTGCGTTCCTGACCCACCTGCTTCCAGCCGAGAGGTAGACGTTGCATCCCTGATCAGGACAGGAGGTGTTCAGGCAGTCGTCGTTGCTGTACGCCCCGTCCTCTGGAATGAACACGATCATCGGGCCGTCCTCCCAATCCGGGACCCGAGTCCCGTTGAACTCGTATGCCAGGACCATATCTCCCTGGATAGTCTGGTCATCCCAGTCGTTGTAGACGTTTCGCCAGCAGTATGTCTGATTGTAACCATCATTCGCGTAAACAGTGATGTTCTGGTCTGAGGACATGCCCCCCAACATCTCCAAGAGGGTGGATACCTTCACGCCCAGGTAGGTACCATCGGCCCTCCAGTTAGTGAAGAAATTCTGATATGATGACTCTCCCTCGACGTAATCCAGGGCAAGGAGATCCTCCATCGTGAGCCCGATTTCATTCCCTTCGACGTCCTCCTTGGAGAGGGTGAACACCACCTCTCCTCGCCCTCCGTCGTCCATAATGTAGAGGATGGCAAGGGGCGTCATTAACAGCAATATCACGACGATCAGGGCCACAAGAGCCTTGCGGTTGATCATTCCTTGCTCCTGCTCGGTCATTCAGATATTGAAAACCGATATGTATATTTAGACCTATCGCTTAACTCGGAACTGGGATGAAAGAACGGTTCTACTTCAGCACCAGGGATTTGGTGACCATCGCCATCCTCAGCGCCCTGGGAGGGGTTCTCAGCACATACATAGGATACCTTGGGAACCTGATCAACACCACGCTTGGTGTGCCGTTCGGTGCTGGACAGGTCATGGCCGGTCTGCACATCTTCTGGATGATCGTGGCCTACGCTATCGTCCCAAGATTCGGTACGGGTACCCTGGTGGGAATACTCAAGGGGACAGTGGAATTATTCGCAGGTAGCGCCCACGGCGTCCCCATCGTCTTGGTCTCCCTGATCGAGGGAATGCTGGTAGACATGACCTTTGCCGTCTTCAGGAAACCCTCCACCGTGGCGTTCGTGGCGGCGGGTGCGATCGCGTCCGCTAGCAACGTCTTCACCTTCCAGGCCCTGTACTTCGCCGCCGTCCCTTTCACCTATATCCTCATGATCGCGGCGATGGCTGCCATCTCGGGCGCGGTGTTCGCCGGCTACTTCGGACAGGGGGCCTACCAGCTGCTGGTCGAGTCCAACATCGTGAAGGTCAAGGGGGAGAGACCCAAGTTTAAGAAGCTCACCGTTCAGAAGGCATTCACCATCGGACTAGCGGTAGCTCTCATCGGGGGAGCGGGGATCTACTTCACGGTGGTCTACAAGCCTTTCATGGACCCCTTAACCTGCGATGTGAACGGGAATGTGGAGACCCCGTTCCTCTATAGACCGGCCGATTTCGCTGACGATGAGGTCATCATCATCGCCGAGTTGATCGGGGAGTACACCTACGTTCCGCCGCAGGAATACACCGGTGTACCGTTAAACATCATTCTCGAACGGGCACATCCCAATGGTGACGCATCCAGCGTTAAGGTCATAGCCTCAGATGGCTATGAGGCTAGATTCAATTACACCGATGTCTTGGATGACAACGCCCTCATCCTCATCCAGGAGGATGGAAAGCTGCGTCTCATAGCCGGGGAGTACGAGGGCCAGTACTGGGTGAAGAAGGTTTCCGAGGTCAAGGTATATTAGGAGGTGTTCGCACATCATCGACATCAGCGACGTGTCATTCAGGTTCTCTGGCTCCAGCGAGCCAGTTCTGAAGGACATCGATCTCAGGATCGGCACGAGCGAGTTCATCACGCTCACCGGTCCATCTGGATGCGGTAAGTCGACCCTGTGCCTTTCCATCTGCGGTTTCCTTCCCCAGGAGGGGGACGAGATCCATGGGACCATACGGCTGGGGAGGCAGGATGTGCGGGACCATTCGATCTACGAACTTTCCAGATGGATCGGTATCGTGCAGCAGGAC
The DNA here is from genome assembly GCA_964594225.1 of uncultured Methanomassiliicoccales archaeon. Taxonomy (GTDB): domain Archaea; phylum Thermoplasmatota; class Thermoplasmata; order Methanomassiliicoccales; family JAAEEP01; genus JAAEEP01. Next base: position 769 of record CAZQLP010000098.1, on the reverse strand, counting down.
CCCGAGGCCCAGCTCTGCACTCTGAATGTGATGGACGAGGTCGCGTTCGGTCCGGAGAACTTCATGATGTCCAAGGACGAGATCAACCAGAAAGTCGAATGGGCGCTAGATGTGGTGGGAGCGAGGCACCTGGTGGGAAGGGAGACGACCAACCTGAGCGGGGGAGAGAAGCAGAGGCTGGCGATCGCCTCCATTCTGGCACTGGAGCCGAAGGCCATCATATTCGACGAACCGACCTCCCAGCTGGATCCAAAGGGCAGCGCCCAAATATTTTCCATCATCGCCGATCTCCAGCGCAGGACCAACATGACCATCATCGTGGTGGAGCACAAGCTCCGGCAGGTGCTTCCCTTATCGTCCCGGGTGGTGGTTATGGACCAGGGGAGGATCGTGCTGGACGTCCCTGCAGATCGCATCATGAAACATCGCTCCATGCTACAGAGGGTAGGTGTCAGGTTGCCCCAGCAAGACTGGGTCGCTTCCCCGCCAAGGGTGAAGAACGGTCACGACGGGGAGATACTGAGTGTTAAGGGGCTCCACATGAGCTACCCCGGAGGGAATCAGGTTCTGAAGGGGGTGGGCTTCTCCATCGGTAGGGGGGAAAAGGTGGGGCTGATGGGAGACAACGGATCGGGAAAGAGCACCCTTCTCCTGAACATTCTGGGCCTAGAGAAGCCCGGGTCTGGAAAGGTGTTCCTGGAAGGGAAGGACGCGGGAAGGATGAGCATGAGGGAGAGGGCCAAGACCATCGGTTTCATCTTCCAGTTCT
>CAZQLP010000097.1:0-3899 GCA_964594225.1 uncultured Methanomassiliicoccales archaeon | reverse complement strand
GATCTTGACCAGGGATCCCACAGCGTCCAGGTCAAGGCCCATGACCGTTCCGGCAACAATGCGACCGATTCAGCCTCGTTCCAGGTCGACACCCTCGCTCCGCAATTGATCATTGCATCTCCCCTCGATGGGTCGGTGACCAACGTCACCTCCATTACTGTGGAGTGGACGGGTTCGGACAGCGGAACGGGCATAGACCACTACGATCTGCGCCTGGACCAGGGGAGCTGGTCATACATGGGGGTCCAGACCCTCCACGTCTGCACGGACCTCACCGAGGGCGAGCATACCGTCGAGGTCAGGGCCTTCGACAACGCCGGCAACTGCGATTCCGATAGCGTCGGAATCGAACTGGACTTCACCGATCCCCTGGTCGGCATCCTCGATCCATCCGAGGGCGAGATCTTCAATAGCTCCCAGTTGGCAGTATCCTGGGGGGGATCTGACTCGGGATCGGGCATCGACCACTACGAGATCCGGATCGATGGCGGTTCCTGGAGTTCCATGGGAATGGACACGTCCGCTCAGCTCGATCTGGATGATGGAACCCACACGGTCGAGGTGATGGCAACGGATCATGCCGGGAATTCTGGTGATGATGCCGTCACCATCATCGTGGACACCGCTGCACCCATTATTGACATCACCAGTCCATCCGCCCAATACATCGGCTCCTCCTCGGTGACCGTGGAGTGGCAGGGCTCTGATCAGGGTCAGGGCATCTCAGCATACCACCTCTATCTAGACGATCTCCTGGTACAGAGCGGTGTCCAGACGTCATATCAGCTCCAGTCGATGCCCGATGGTTGGCGTCATCTTGAGCTTGTGGCCGAGGACCTCGCTGGAAATACCGCATTGGACGAGATATGGTTCACGGTTGACACGGTGGACCCTGCCGTGACCATAATCTCCCCAATGGAGGGAGAGCAGATCGACTCTCAGCAGTTCGAGGTCTCGTGGACGGGGAGCGATGGCACCTCCGGCATCCTGGCGTACTGGGTCAACATCGACGGGAGCGGGTGGGATTACATGGGTTCTGCAGACCGCATCGACGTTGGTCCCCTGATGGATGGGTACCACGACTTGGAGGTCAGGGCCATGGATAGAGCTGGCAACCTGGCGACCGACTCGGTGCAGTTCACGGTGTGGTTGGGTACCCTAGAGGTAGGGATAACCTCACCCTTGGAGGGGGACATCATATCCACCGCGGACGTTACGGTGAGATGGACGTTCAATGGCTCACCCTTTGGTCTCGATCACTTCGAGGTAAGGGTCGATGGCGGGCAATGGATGGACGTTGGGTCTCAGACATCCTGTCTCCTATCCAATCTCAGCACTGTCGAGCACACCGTGGAGGTCCTCGTCGTGGATGGGGAGGACCACACCGGCTCGGATAGGATCAATTTCCAGGTGGACCAAGTGCCTCCCTCTGTCACCGTGACCGCCCCGTCCGAGGGATCGTACGTTAACACCTCCTTCATCATCCTGGATTGGGCGGTGGAAGAGGTGGGATCCGGAATCGCATCCGTAGAGGTCAGGTTGGACTCTGGAAGTTGGGTGTTGACCGGACGGAATACACACATCTTCACCTCCCTGTCCGCGGGGCAGCACAGTGCGGAGATCAAGGCGACTGATGCCGCCGGCAACCAGGGAACGACCATGGTCAACTTCACGATCGCCACCATGGACCTGGGGGTGGAGATACTGTTCCCGGAAGAGGGGGAGCTCTTCGACCACGATGATATCGAGGTGATCTGGTCCGGCAACGACTCAGGATCGGGCATTGACCGCTTCGAGGTGAAAGTCGACGACGGTCAGTGGAAGAATCTTGGTCTCAACGACAGCCTTGACCTGATCGAAATCGATGACGGGACCCACGTGATCATGGTGAGGATATTCGACGGTTCCGGGGAGAACCGGACGGCCTCCGTGGAGTTCACCATCGACACCACTGCCCCGATCGTCGCTATAACCTCTCAGTTTCCCAAGCCGACGAACATGACGACGGTTACTGTGGAGTGGACGGGCTCGGACAGTGGAACGGGCATCGGTCACTACCTGCTCAGGCTGGACTCAGGGGAGTGGCAGACGACGACCCTTGACCATGCCATCCTGATTGACCTTGAGGATGGGTCGCATACCCTTGAGGTGATGGCCGTGGACTCGGTCGGCAACTCAGGGGTGGACTCGCTGAGCTTCACCGTGGACACAGTTGCTCCCACCATCCAGATACTTGGCCCCGTGGATGGCTCATTCCTAGGCCATGGTACGGTGAACATCGATTTCGAGGCAAGTGGACTTGATGAAGGCTCGGTGATCGAGATCTGCGTGGATGGTGACAGCTGGATAGAGGTCGCCCTCGACGAAGCCATCCAGTTTGAACTTCACGATGAAGGCGAGCATGGAATTAATATGAGGGCAATAGACTGCGCGGGCAACGCCGCGATCGACAGCGTGACGATCATCCTGGACCTGACATCTCCCGAGCTCAACATCGTCTGTCCCTTGGATGGATTGGAGACCAATGATTCCTCTCTGATTTTGAGCTGGGAGGCGTTCGACGTCCTCTGTCCGGACGTTACTATCGAGATATCCATCAACGGAAGCGATTGGTATGAGGTGGACGGCACATCTCGTTCGCTTGAGGATCTGGATGATGGGTATCATCACCTCATGATGCGGGCCGTGGATTGTTCTGGGAACTTCGTCATCAAGGAGATCAACTTCACCGTGGACACCACTCCTCCAGAACTCCAGATGATCTACCCGATACAGGGGACGATAATCGATCAGGCGTCCTTCATCATCGAGTGGTCCATCGACGATCGGACGACCTCTGTGAGCACCGTTGAGTTCCACACAGGCACCGGAGATTGGCAGGATGCCACCGGGATCAGCAGTGTGATGACCTCCCTGATCGACGGGGAGCATACGGTGACCGTGAGGGCGCTGGACAGGGTCGGAAACATTGTCACAGAGCAGGTTACCTTCCTCGTGGACACCGCACCTCCCGTCGCAGACTTTATCTCCCCAGAGACCGGGGCGACCGTTAATACCAGCAGCGTGCTAATCGAATGGGAGATTGATGATCGCTCATCCGGCCCGTGCTCCTCCACTATTTCTATCGATGGAGGGCATTGGGAGGATCTCGAGTCAAGCACCTCTTTCCTTGCCACCCTCGATGTGGAAGGAGAACACCTTATCTCACTCAGGGTAACGGATGTGGCACTCCATTCCGTCGACATCACGATGGTCTTATTCCTAGATACCGTTCCGCCCACCGTTTCCTTACTCTCGCCTCAAGGAGACCAGGTGAATATTGAGACGCAGATATCCGTCTTATTCTCCGAGCCAATGGATAAGGGCAGTGTCGAGATCACGGTCGCCGGGGTTCAGGGAATCCCGATATGGAGTGGGCAGAACGCATCATACATCCCCACCGCACCGTTCGAATACGGATCATCCTACGCAGTCCAGGTGTCAGGAAGGGACATGGCCGGGAACGCAATGTCCCCGACGACATGGATTTTCCAGACCGCATCAACCGTGACCATAAGCGGAACGATTCTAGACGAGATGGATCAACCAGTGGTAGATGCGCTTGTAACATTGGACACAGGGGCGACCACGACCACGGATGATAACGGCAACTTCGTCCTAGAATCGCCTCCTGGAACCCACACTATCGTGATCTCCAAAGAGGGATTTCAGGGTCAGACGATGGATGTTGAGGTGACGGGTGGTCAGACCCAGATCAGCGGTTACCTGGAGCCCGAGGAATCAGCATTCCCAGACATGTCTGTGATAATTATCGGAGCACTGATTGCCTTTGCCTTCATAGGCATCCAACTGATCGTCATGATGAGGAAGCACAGAATGAGGCACAGGTGATGGGAAAT
>CAZQLP010000096.1:0-3995 GCA_964594225.1 uncultured Methanomassiliicoccales archaeon | reverse complement strand
TGAAGACGGGTGCGCCGGCGAGGGCCGAGAGGACATCCAAGTACAACAGGCTGCTCAGGATCGAGGAATCGCTGGGCTCCAGGGCTGTATATCCGGGCAAAGAGGCTATCAATCAGAGGCCGTACCGCCCTGATCGTTGACGACAAGACTGATATAAGCATTCGATGCTAGGTATTCAAGGGAGATAACATGGGCAGGGCTGTTCTTGTCATAGACATGCTCAACGAGTTCGTGTACGGAAGGCTGGGGGGCGAGAGAGCCCAGGCCGTGATACCATGCATCAAACGGCTGGTGGAGCGCGCCAGGGCCGTCGGGATCCCGATCATCTACGTGAAGGATGCTCACGAGGAGGATGACCTGGAGCTCGAGGTGTGGGGAAAGCATGCCATGAAGGGCTCCAAGGAGGCCGAAATCATCCCGGATCTGGAGCCACTGCCAAGCGAGGTGGTGATCGAGAAATCCACCTATTTCTCCTTCCACGATACCGGACTTGACGAGATCCTGAAGGACATGGATGTGGACGAGATCATTCTCACCGGGCTTCTCACCAACATCTGCATCAAGTTAGCGGCCGCGGAGGCCTTCGTGAGGCAGTACTCCGTCGTGATTCCCAGGGGATGTGTGAATACTGTTTCCCAGGAGGAGCACGAGAGGGCACTGAAGGAGATATCCGATCTGTACATGGCAAAGATCATGGATCTAGAGCAGGTGATCGACTGAAGCGGTTCTTCGTCGCGTCCGAGAAGGAGGTCATGGAGGGCTCGACGACCGATGTGTACTTCAGCCGCACCATGAAGGTCCTGAGGGCCAAGGGGATGATGGGTGAGAGGGCACTGTCCGAGTTCACGGTCAGTTCCCTGCCCAACTCATGGCCTTGGGGTGTCCTTTGCGGCTCGGAGGAGATGATCTCCCTGCTGGAGGGCAGGGACCTGGACCTATGGGGGATCCCAGAGGGCACCGTTTTCCGTGCAAGGGATGTGCGTAGCAACAGGGTTCCGATACTCACCGTTGAAGGCCCTTACTCGGAGTACTGTACTTATGAGACCCCCTGCCTGGGCTTCATCTGCCACGAGTCTGGGGTGGCCACCATGGCCGCGAGGTGCAGGTTGGCCGCAGGTGACAGGAAGGTCATCGCCTTTGGGATACGCAGAATGAATCCATTCATTGCCCCGGCGTTGGACAGGGCCTCATTCATAGGCGGATGCGACGGTGTCTCCTCACTCATTGGGGCAGAGGTCGTGGGGGAGAACCCGGTCGGTACCATGCCCCACGCCCTTATGATCATGTTCGGAAGCGAGGTGGAGGCCTACAAGGCCTTTGACGAGGTCATGGATTCTGAGATTCCCAGGGTTGCCCTCATCGATACCTACACGGACGAGAAGATGAATGCGATATTGGCATGCCATGCCTTCAAGGACCTATCTGCCGTGAGGCTGGACACGCCGAGCTCTAGGAGAGGATCCTTCCCAGAGCTGATAAGGGAGATCCGCTGGGAAATGGACATCAGGGGATACGACAAGGTGGGCATCATAGTTTCCGGAGGACTGGACGAGAAGGATATCCAGTCCCTGAGTGATGTCCCCGTGGATGGTTTCGGCGTCGGGACCAGTATCAGTAACGCTCGTACCGTGGATTTCGCCATGGACATCGTGGAAAGGGATGGACGACCGGTGGCCAAACGAGGGAAGCTGGGAGGAAGGAAGGTCGTCTTCCGTTGTCCCCAGTGTCTGGAGTTCTCCGTCCTACCCTATGGCATCGGGGAGGTACCCTCCTGTGATTCATGCGGTGTGGAGATGGAGCCCGTGGAGAGAATGCTCTTAAAGAAGGGGAAGAGGGTGACGGAACCCCTTACGCCCAAGGAGCTGAGGGAGAAGGTGATCGATCAGCTTTCGAGGGTGGAGCTATAGTTTTTTACCACTAACGTATTCCCCTATCGATGAAGGAGACCGAGTTCAGGGTGGACATCGAGCGCCTCGAAGGTTACGATTTCAAGGTCAGTTTCAGGGACATAGAGGAGACTTTGCTGATGTCCGAGCCGGCTCCTTTAGGCTCCGGGAAACATCCGTTCGGGGGGCACGCAATCGCCGCCGCCATAGGGCACTGCATGTGCTCGGCCCTGATCTTCTGCTTGGAGAAGGCCAGGGTCAACACCGGCCTGATAAAGGCCGTTCTGTTCACGAAGGTTGAGCGAAACGAGAAAGGAAGGTTGCGACTCACGAAGGTGAGGGTGAGTGTCCATGCTCAGGTGGACGATATGGAAAAGGCGAGGAGATGCATGGAGATCTTCGAGGACTACTGCATCGTAACCCAGAGCATCAGACAGGGTATAGAGGTGGAGACGGAGGTCATTCCCTCCGAGCTTTGAAGAATCTGGCCAACTTGTTCCTCCAGTTCCTGTCATCCGGGGTCCAGATGCTCAGCCAGGTGTTCATTTCAAATTTCAGATCCCTCTGGAAGGTTTCGAGTGTGGGGCAGATGTTCACGTCCAACGTGCGCTCAGCGTTGGACTTCAGCATACCCCTTAGACGCGACGGCGAGGTCCTGAGATCCCACATCCTCCATTTGACCTTTCCTTTATTGTCGACGTATTCGTACATCTCAGCTGTACGGTTGGAATCGTAGATCAGCAGGATATCGATGTCCTTGGGGTACTCCGTTTCCTTTAGGAAGGAACCGAAGAGATAAATCTCGACTATGGACATGGGGAGATCACCCGCTTCTATGCGGTTCATGATCCTCTCTAACTTCTCGAAGAGCCACCTTCTCCTGTCATCGAGCAGGAGTTCAAATTCAGTTAACATTCCCCGATCAAATATCCCTGTTCGGTAATAATATCGTTTTCCTTTGGAATTTTTGACGATCTTCCAAAATTTCACCTGAATTCCTGTGGAAAGCATTATTTTACCTTCAATACCATAAGGGACTCGATGGTAGACGAGAAGGATCTCGCTATCCTGATGGAGCTCAGGCTCGATTCTAGGAGGAGCACCAATCAGATAGCGAAAGCACTGGGGATACCGAGGGCAACGGTTCATGAGAGGATAAAGAAGATGACTCAGAGGGGGGTGATCAAAGGCTTCACCGTGATATTGGACTACACTCAGTTGAGCATGCCCGTAACAGCCTTCATCCTGGTCTCTTTCCTTCCGACGTCATCGGTCTCACAGAGGGATTTGGCGGATAGGATTTCCCATCTCGAAGGGGTCTTCGGTGTCCATCTCATCTCTGGACAGTATGACATATTGGTCAAGGTGCGGGGAGAGAGCATGGAAGGCATAGGGTCTCTCGTGATCGACAAGATACGGGCCATGGAGGGCGTAGGTGGAACACTGACGAACGTCTCATTCTCCAAGGTGAAGGACGATCTGTGAGTGTCAAACACTGATCCTCTTCCACTTCCCCTTCTTGAACCTGCTGGTTATGATGATCGCTCTCACGTAGTACTCCAGTACCATGGATATCCATACGCCGTTCACACCCAAGGGCGTCATGAATCCCAGGACGTATGCCAGTGGCAGACGCAAGAGATAGAGCCCGATGAAGGAAACATACAGGGCCATTTGGCATCCCCCACGCCCCTCAGCGCCGAGGTGGCGATGATGAACACGAATATGGCGGGAGAAGCGAGGAACGCCGTGGAGATATACTCGTATCCAAGGGAGACGACCTGATCCTCGGCGCCGAACACAGAGAGTATCTGGGCGCCAAAAACGGATCCGATAACGGCCGCTGGAATGGAAAGAATGATTCCCAGTACGAGGGATTGCTTGAGAACATTGTCCGCCGTCTTCATCTTCCCCTCACCGGAGCGTCGGGCAACGATCGCAATGGTCCCTGTGCTGAGGCCCATAATTATCGCCCAGACGAAGAACAGGACCTGTCCTCCAAGTCCTACCGCCGCCAGAGCCTCGTGCCCCAGCTGCCCAACCATCACCAGATCGACGAACATGGTGACGGTCTGGAGGAGGTTGCTGAGTATGACTGGCCATGCCAGG
>CAZQLP010000095.1:0-4058 GCA_964594225.1 uncultured Methanomassiliicoccales archaeon | reverse complement strand
ATGCCGAGAATTGAGATCCGCTGGAGGGAGAGGGCCGAGAACCCTGAGGAGGAGACCTGGGACGGCTACATCGAGGTGCACGAGGGCACGGACGCGTACTTCGCCATGCAGAAGACCTTCAATAACTGGCTGGAGAAGAAGATCTTGAAGAAGTGCGGGACGATAGTGGATTTCGAGTTCCATGTGGATGGAGAGTACTACCGATTGACCATGGCCCGGAAGAACAAGTATCGACAACGCATCATCGACTCAGCGCTGGAGACTTATCCCGAATGCGATGAGGACGATCTGAGTCAGTACGAATGATAATTACCTTACCTCCCGGAAGATCTCCTCCGGGTTGCCACAGACCGGGCAACTCTTGGGCACATGGTCCACCTCCAGGTTGCCGCATACCTGGCATATGAAGTAGACCCTTCCAGCGACCTCGCTGCCAGACCTGATGGTCTCTAGGGCTTCCCGGTAGAGCGCCTCGTGCGCCTCCTCCACCTTCTTGGCGTAGCTGAAGCAGAGCCTGGCCTCCTTCATGCCCTCCTCCTTCGCCTTTGCTATGAACTCTGGATACATCTGCTCGTAGCTCTCGCCCTCGATAGACGCCTCCAGGTTCTCCTCCGTGGACCTCATACCCGCCAGGGACCTCATATAGCATCGAAGATGGAGATCCTCGGACTCGGCAGCCGCCTTGAAGAGCCTGGCCACGCTTTCATGACCCTCGTCCGCGGCAATCTCGGCGAAGATGGTGTACTTCCTGTTCGCCTGCGACTCCCCCGCGAATGCCTCCCACAGATTATCGATAGTATCGACCATGCGATCAAACAAGCTACTCTCCCGACCGATATTTATCAGATGCTGTGATGGAAAATGGGAAAGAGGGGTTCTTGGGGGTTCACTCCACCATGTCCAGCCAGTGGATGTAATGCCTGTTCCTGCCCCTTACGATCTCGGAGAAGGCCGCCTGCAGCTCGGCCGTGAGCGGTCCGGCCTTGCCCTCCCCTATGACCAGATCGTCTATCATCCTGATGGGCAGGACCTCGGCAGCCGTTCCGGTCATGAACACCTCATCGGCGATGTACAGTTCCGCCCTAGTGATGTCCCTCTCCTCCACCTTGTATCCCATGTCCGAGGCGATCTCCATGACGGAGTTACGGGTCAGGCCCTCCAGGATGCCCGCCGACATTGGCGGGGTGAATATCTTGCCATTCTTCACCATGAATATGTTCTCCCCAGTGCCCTCGGCCACGTTCCCGTCGGCGTTGAGCATCAATGCCTCGTCCGCACCCCTGTGAACGGCCTCCAACCTGGCCAAAACGGAGTTGATGTAGTTGCCGCAGATCTTCGCGGTCAGGGCGGCGGCATCGTTGGATGGCTTCCTCCAGGAGGAGGTGACGAGTTTGGCGCCAAGCCTCAGCTTGTCCTCCCCGAGGTACGCCCCCATATGAACGCAGGCGATCGCAACCTTTGTAGGCAGGCCAACCGGGTTGAGGCCTACCTTCCCGACCCCATAGTACGCCAATGGCCGGATGTAATCGGCCTTGGGGCCGTTGATGGACACGGTCTTCTTGACCGCGTCGCAGAGCTCATCCAGGGTGTACGGTATGTCCAAGAAGATCACCTTCGCGGAGCGGAAGAAGCGGATCATGTGATCCCTGAGTCTGAATATCGCTCGACCCCCCTCGGTCTCGTACACCCGTATCCCCTCGAATACCCCTCCGCCGTAGTGGAGAGCGTGGGTTAGGATGTGGACGTTCGCCTCGTTCCAATCGATCAGTTCACCGTCCATCCATATCTTCTCAGTTACCTCCATGGCTATGCCTCCCGTGAAGAGGGTTAATGGGAGTTCCCATAATTAATTCATTCTTAGATTCAGAGTGCGTTAACGGCCTCTATGTATTTTTCGGGCTTCATGGCCTCTATGAGCTTCGCTACCTCAGGGATACTGCCTATAAGGCGGGCCTTCCCCCCCTCGTTCGTCACCAGGGCGTAGGCCTCGTGCCTCGTCTCGTCCAGTATGTCTATCTCGAGGATATCATGCATCCGCTCCAGCCTCTCCACCGCTAACTTGGCCTGATCTATTCCCAATACCGTGAGGACCACCCGGGCCTTGCCCTCCAGCTCGCATTTCCCCACCACTATAGTCTCCACGTTAATCTTCTTCCGGGTGAACTCTCCCATCACCCTCTGCATGACCCCGAACTGGTCGTTGACGATCATCGATATTACCTGCATATCAGTCCACCTCACTCCACGTGCAGTTGCCCGCTATGACCCTCATCCCATCGTCCCCCTTGATGGTCATGGGCAGGATCTGCTCCTCTGGATCGATCTGGATGTCCGCGAGAAAGGGCCTGTCAGATGACGCGCCCTCCTCGATGACCGAGGGCAGATCCTTAGGGTCGTCAACCGCAACCCCGACGGCGCCGAACGCCTCGGCGAGCTTGACGAAATCAGGGTGAGCGCCCAGCTGTTCTGCGTACAGCTTCCCGTCGTAGAACTGATTCTGGAGCTGCATGATCATTCCCAGGCGGCTGTTGTTGAGCAGACATATGAATACCGGTATGTCCTCCGCCACCGCGGTAGCGATCTCATGGCAAACCATCATCAGGCTGCCGTCTCCCGCCACGTCCACCACCGCCCGGTCGGGGGCGGCCACCTTGGCGCCTATCGCCGCCGGGAGCCCAAAACCCATGGTCCCCAGACCGCCCGGGGTGATGAAACGCCTGTCGCCGTCACATTTCAGGAAGTGGGCGGCCCACATCTGACACTGCCCGACCTCTGTGGTGATTATCGCATCATCGGGAAGCGTCAGATTGAGCTCGTGAATGACCTTCTGGGGTTTGATGGGCGAGCCACCGAGATCGAAGTCGCAGTCGCAGCGTTGCCTGAGCTCCTTCGCCCTGTCAAGCCACGGGGTGCTTCCGCTCTTGCGGGCAATCGCCAATTTCATCTCACCGATGACGGTGCTCGCGTTCCCGACCAGCGGAATAGTGGCCTTGACGTTCTTGCCGAGTTCCCCGGAGTCGATATCCAGGTGTATGACCTTGGTGCGCAGTGACATGGGATCCCCTATCATCCTATCGCTGAACCTTGTCCCTACGGCAAGGAGGACATCACACTCATCAAGGGCCCAGTTAGCGACCATCCGACCATGCATCCCGACCATGCCCAGCACCAGGGGGTGACTCTCCGGCACCACGCTCTTTCCCATCAGGGTGGTGACCACCGGGGACATCGTCATCCCCGCCAGTTCGATTATGTCCTGCCCGCAGTTACTCCACATCGCTCCCCCTCCGACCACTATGAGGGGGCGCTCTGCCCCCTGGAGGAGCTTGACCGCCTCGTTCAGCCTGCTGAGGTCACTCTTTATCCCGTTGGCCCTGATAATTGGCCTCTCCGGGAGGGGGTCGATCTCTGCGTTCAATATGTCCTTGGGAAGATCGACCTGGACCGGCCCGAACCTGCCCGAACCCGCGATCTTGAAGGCACTTAGCAGATCGCTCTCCAAGAGATTTGGATCCATTACCCTGAAGTTGTGCTTTGTGATCGGCATCATGAGGCTGAATATGTCCGCCTCCTGGAAGGCGTCGTTCCCAATATTGGAGGTGGGGACCTGGCCCGTGAGCGCTATGACGGGCGAGGAATCGAGGAACGCCGTGGCTATGCCGGTAACCAGGTTGGTGGCCCCGGCTCCCGAGGTGGCCGCGCAGACGCCCGGAGCCCTCCTAACCCTCGCGAACCCATCGGCCATGTGCGCCGCGCACTGCTCGTGCCGCACCAACACGTGCCGTACGTCGGCATCAGCGAGTTGATCGTACAGCGGCAGCATGGCGCCTCCAGGATAACCGAAGATGACATCTATCCCCTCGTCCTGAAGAACCCTTATCAGGATTTCAGCTCCTCTCATCCAAATTCCTCACAATAGCTTTTCGGGAGCCGACTTGGAAGAGTCGACTCCATCACACGACCAAAACTTGCACGCTAAGCAACACGAGAACGGATTTCACCTTTCGCGCAGAGGTTTTCATCGGGATTCATAAATGAGAAATTCGTACTTATATGTT
>CAZQLP010000094.1:0-4074 GCA_964594225.1 uncultured Methanomassiliicoccales archaeon | reverse complement strand
ACATGCAGGAGGTCAACCTGGCCACCATCGACGGTGACCAGCCCAGGGTCAGGATGGTCACCCTGATACCGTACGGGGACCGATTCTGGATCACCTCGAGGACGTCGGCCAGGAAGATGGATCAAATACGTGCCAACAACAGGGTGGAGATCAGCCTCACCGTCGGGGAAAATATCGAGGGGGATAGGGACTTTGGAACTGTCCGGGCCACGGGGAGGCTGGAGATCGTCGACGATCCGACCGTCAAGAAGGAGCTGGCGGGACAGATGCCCTTCTTCGACATGATCTTTAACTCCGTGGAAGATCCCGAGTACACCCTCATGAAGCTGGACCTGAGCAGGATCAAGGTCCTTTACCCATACAGGGACGAGATGGCGACATTCGATCTCTGACTACCCCAATGGGAATAGAACCTCGATCGGGGATCGACCAAGGAAAAATAGAGAAAGAATTGTAAGGGGTTTCGAGGTCACCACTTCTCCTTGCGCTTTCGGCTGTCCTTGGGCGGCCACTCCTTGGTCTTCTCCTTGCCCTGCAGGCCCCCTCCTCTCATGAGGAAGTAGACCAGAGCGACCATGATGACGATTACCACGATAACAATGACCCATATCACAGGGTCGATGTCACCGCCACCCCCGCCGGTGGAGACCTGGATCTCGATGCCGTCTCCCTCGCCGACCGAGTTGAAGGCGGTCACCTTGTAGTAGTATGTGGTACCACCCTCGGACGTGGTGTCATTGTACCATAACTGGACGCCAATGGTCTCCAGAAGCGTGGTGGAACCGGAGCTCGTTCCCCTGTACACCTTGTAGTTGGTTATCGCCGCGCCGCCGTCATCGGCGGGAGCGTCCCAGGTGAGGTTGACGTGGCTCTCCCCCGCGCTTCCCTCCAGGTCCTGTGGTGGACCGGGCTCCGTTGCCGGAGATGGAAGATTGGGCGTGGCGGAGATCACGCTGGACATGTTGCCCTCACCCGCGCAGTTGACCGCGGTGATGGCGTAGTAGTACGTAACCCCGTTCGTCACGGTGGTGTCGTTGTACTCCGTCACCGGACCCACTGTGGTGAGCAGCTCGAGCGATCCGGAGCTCGCTCCCCTGTATATCTTGTAGTTGGTCACCGGTCCGGTGCCCGAGGAGGAGGGGGGCTGCCACTCCATCAGCACGTAGGAGTTACCGGAATGAGCCTGGGGGTTCTGCGGTGGGGAGGGCACCTCGCTGAACGCGCTGGGCGTCGCCTGCGCGATCTCCGATGCCGCGCCCTCACCCTGCGAGTTCGTGGCGGTCACCTTGTAGTAGTAGGTATGATCGTTGACGACCAGGGTATCGTTGTACTCCGTCACCGGACCCAGGGTCTCTAGAGGGCTCAGGGACAGAGGCGAGGTTCCCCTGTACACGGTGTAGTTGATGATGGCTGTCTCCCCGGAGTTGGCGGGGGCGAGCCACGAAAGTCTAACGAACTGGTCCCCGGACAAGGTGGTAAGAAGCCTCGGCTCCGATGGGAGCTCGTAGTGACTCCTGGCGTACTTCAGGGCCGTGTTGGTGACATCGAAGTAGCTGATGTGTATGTTGCCTGTGGAGTCTGACGCTATGCCGGTCCACTGTCCAACATCCCCCTGCGAGTCGATCACACTGGTGGACCACTCCTCGTCCAAAGAGGAGTACATCAGATCCATGGTGGAGCCGTTGTAGTAGGATATGTGCGGCTCCTCATCCGTACCGATGCATATCGAGGTGTACATGCCGGTGTTCCCGCCACCATCCACCACGATCTTGGTCCAGGACCCGGAGGCATCCGTGGCGAACTTGAGATCTTGGTTTGTAGCGTCATAGTAGGAGATGAAGAGAACCTCGGTCTCGTTGATCGCGATCGAGGTGTACTTGCCCACGTCCCCGTCGCTGTCAAGCGGTGATTGGTCCCACGGCCCAAGCGCGTTGGTGGCGTACTTCAGGTTCTGGTTCGTCGCATCGTAGTACGCTATGTGCACCCTGCAGCATCCGTCCGTGACGATCGAGGTGTACTTCCCGACATCGCCGGAGGAGTCTATTGTCTCAGTACTCCAGGTTCCCAGGGTGTTGTTTGCGTACTTCAGGTTCTGATTGGTCGCGTCGTAGTAAGCTATGTGCACGAAGTCGCTGGAATCAACGGCGATGGAGGCGTACTTGCCCACATCCCCCGAGTTATCCCTGGTGGAGACGATCCACGATCCCAGGGTGTTGTAGGCGTGCATGAGCGCGCTCTGGGTCTCGTCGTAGTAAGCTATATGCACGAAATCGCCGGAGTCCACGGCGATCGATGAATACTGACCAGCGTCGTTCTCGCTCTCTATGAAGACGATCTCCCAGTTGCCGCTGCTAGCCTGAGCGTTGAAGGAGACGGTCGGAAAGAGGAGAACCGCTGCCATGGCCAGGGCTACGAGAAAGGTAAGCATGGGGCGCCCGCCCCTCTTACAGGTATCGCAGTAACGGGTTCCCGATTTCATTTGATCACATTCCAAGTGTTCTGACCGGGGGAAAATCATTCAGATACGCAAACACGATGCCCGCGATGAATCACATGCCGCCCGGCGCCGCATCCCATGGCCCCGAGCCGGTTCACATCCCAATTGTCCAGGTTTCCCCCTGGCAAAAACCGAGATTGCGGGAACTCTCTATAAAGCTATTGCTTGCGGTCCAGGTCTGGGATAGACTCACGGGAATAGTTTCTTATTCCTGGATGTCCGCCTCGATAGGCAGATCGCGGAGGAGAAGCAGAGAGCAATCGAACCAGGTGCCATCAGAGTATACGAGAAGGCGGGGATGAGAATGATCAGGAGCGTGAGGAGCAGGTTGATCGATCATTTTTTTGCTGTCAGAGAATGGCACTTCATGGAAGTGCGTTTTGAGTAAGGCATTCTGATGAGCCAGTTTTTTCAAATTCGATCGAATTGTGCAATCCAATGAAAGTATCAAGGTTGATACTCACATCCCATCCTATATACCAAATGATATTGCTAATTTGAAATGAAACCCTATAACGTGGGGGAGGTATAGGATGACTGTGGAGTACAGTCAGCAAGAAGTGGACCACGGGGACGGACCCTCTCTGGAGCACGTCGTCAGGTACGTGGGCATTCCAGTGATAGAGATAAGGGTGCTGGCACACCTCGAAGAGAATCAGAGATCATTGGATAGCTACAACTAGCCTTGACTCCTCCACCTTCTTTTCTTTCCGTCGGAAAGGTCAACGATTATTCAAGAAAATGGCCGCCCTGGCGGCGCACGCTTCCGCCTGATCGATGCAGGAGGCCATGTCCTTGGGCGAGTCGACGGTTCCCGCCAAGAAGACCCCGTCCGGCAGATCGCCCGCGGGAAGGCCGTCCCCCCCGATCTTCACCCCCAGGGAGGTCAGCATCCTCCTCGTGGATTCCGATGTCCCGAGACCGACCTGCAGGACCACCAGATCCGCCCGGATCTGGTAGAGCTCCTTCAGCAGGGTGTTCTCGCCACTGACCATGAGGCCGTCGACGCCTGGCCGCTGGTACACCATGGAAGGCTGACCCCTTATGAACCTGATCCCCCGCTTCCTTCCCTCGCGGTAGAGGTCCTCCCAGCCCTTGCCGTGAGTCCTGATGTCGATGTAGAGGATGCTCACCTCGATCCCTGGGTCGATGTCCTTTATGAGCAGCGCGTTCTTGATGGCCCCGGCACAGCAGACGGCGCTGCAGTACGGGTAGCCTCGACTCTCCACCCTGGAACCCACGCACTGTATGAACGCCACGCTCTTGATTTCGCTGCCCTCCAGCTTGAAGGGCCCGTCCCCGCGATCTCTCAGCAGGCCCTCGAGCTCCAGGGAGGTCACAACCCCACCCCTGCCCAGGCCGAATTCCGGGATGGCGGTGGCGTCGAACGGCTGGAGGCCCGCGGCCAGAACGACGCATCCTGCCTCAATCTTTTCCACGGGAGAAAGTGTGGCCGCGAAGATCCCGCCGTCCCTGCGGACATCCGCGACCTCGGTCTCGAGCATGACCTCTATCCGATCGTTCTCCATCACGGCCCCGATCACGGGGGCCAGCACCTCGTCCGATGGAAGCATCGA
>CAZQLP010000093.1:0-4126 GCA_964594225.1 uncultured Methanomassiliicoccales archaeon | reverse complement strand
GAAGTGCAGGGGAAGGGATTTGAACCCTTGGACTCCTTCGAGACAAGGCCCTCAACCTTGCGCCGTTGACCAAGCTTGGCTACCCCTGCTTTTCCCCCGGTAGGTTGTGAATACCAGGTTCGGTTATTAACTTTTTCATTCCCGGTCGAGGGATGGATCGGGCGGAGAGAACACGGGGCCGCCTATCTACTATGCAAAATTTATAAGTAGATTACCGAAGAATGAGATATCTTACCTTATTACCTTAAGTTCAAGAGTCCGGTCAATATGCCTACCAAGAGCAGGAAGCGAGTGACGAGGTCCGGGAAGGGTGCGTTCTCCCTCTATCTGCCCAAGAAATGGGTGGATGACTGGTGCGAGGAGCAGTCCAGTGAGAGAAAGGTGGACCTGCTGGAGATGGACGATCACCTGATCATCTCACCCGTGATGAAGAACAATTCAAGCTCCGCCTCACTCAACGGCGGCAGGGATGACGAGATCAGGCAGTTCCTCCTGTGCACGTACGTCAGAGGATACGAATCCGCCGATCTCACGAGCAACAGGTTCTCCGACGAGCAGATATGCGCGGCGAGGAGCTTCATGAGGCTCCTGGACGAGAAGATGATCCTGGATGTGTCGGAGGACAGGATAGCCTACGGCCGGAGCTTCAAGGTGAGCCTGGAATCTCCGACCATCTCCCAGATGCAGAGGCTCCTATTCGAGAAGATCCAGGAATCCATGAGGCTCGCGAGCGAGCTGATCCAGCACTTCGATAACAACCCCAGGAGGGCGATACATCTCCTGAAGATGATGCACACGCTGGAGGAGGAGGACGTGGACCGGCTCTCCATGCAGATCTTCAGACGCGCGACCAGGATGGAGTTCAAGTTCGACTCATTCGCGGACCTTTTCTTCGTCGTGCTCACCACCGACCTGATGGAGAAGATGGGGGACAGCATCTTCAAGATAGCCAGGAGCGTTTGCAGGTTCTACGACATGAAGGAGGATCGGCTGCTTTTCCCCCTGGACGTGGTTGTGAAGGACATCGAGGTGGAGAGCATACCCGTGGACCAGTCCTTCGAGGACATGAGGCAGTTCCACCTGTCAATGCTGGATGAGTGCGGCAGCAGGCTCAGGGAGATCATGGATTTCACCCTGGAGAGGTCGGGGAGGAAGGCATACGAACGCATACAGGACCTAGCTGATTTCAACAAGTCCCTGGCGGAGGACCTCAACCTCACCGCTCAAACGGCCTTCGACACCTCGGACCTGAGGGTGCGGCAGGCGCTCCTCAGGATGATGGAGATAGGGGAGAGCATCATGGAGGTTGGGGAGATGGTGGAGGAGTTGGCCAAGGAGATCGCGATGTTCTACTACTGCGAGGAACTGCAGGGATGAGATCATGGTAGAGGAAGAGATCATCAGATCCGTGAAGAAGATATCCCGCGCGGGCTCGGGCGGCTACTCGGTGTACCTTCCGAAGAAATGGATCAACGGATGGACGAATGAGCAGAAGCGGAGCAGGGAGGTCGAGATGTTCGAGGTGGGGGAGCAGCTCGTCCTGACCCCGAAATGGAGCAGGAACGAGCTCAGCATCGAACAGAAGGGAACATCGCAGGAGGAGTTGATCTACCATGTACTCTCGGCCTACATCAGCGGTGTGGACGATTTCAGGATGACGCATGACGGACTCTCCGATATGGATATCAGTGAACTGAGGAACATCATTCGGTTCCTCGACGAGAATCTCTCCGTCAGGACCGATGGGGGTATCATAGAGTACGAGAACCGCCCCGTGGTCGACTACGATGTGAACTACATGCTGCCCCTGCTCTTCGACAAGGTGATCGAGGCGGAGAACCTCGCCGCGGATCTCATCAACGACTGCGACACGGATCCCCACCACTGCATCCACCTGATGAAGATGATGCACGCCATAGAGAAGGAGGACGTCAACCGCCTATCGCTCCAGATATTCCGAAACCTTTCCAAGTGCCAGGCGCCCCTCAGGAGCTTCGTGGACGTCAACTTCAGATGGTCCTCGGCGAACATGCTTGAGATCATTGGCGATGCTCTGCACGGCATGGTGCAGTTGGTCTGCAGGTGCTACGGTCTCGACCCAGACGAGCTGCAGTACCCCACGGAATACCTGGAGAAGGAGGTCGAGATCAGATGCCGGGTCCTCGGCGGGGCGGAGAAGCTGCGCATGCAACTGGTCATTGACATGAGGGAGGCTGCGATCATGCTTGCGAAGACCAAGGAGGCCATCGTCTCCGGTGACGGTAAAGGGGCCTTTGACTGCAAGGACGAGATCCAAGATCGGGTCAGGGGCATGGAGTCGAAACTGGCAGATGGCGTGAACGAGTTCTGCGCCTCTTGCGACGATAAGAGGGAATCGTTCCTCACGGTGATGCTGATGGCGATAAGGGCCAGGGAGGTCATGTACCTGACCAAGAGTCTCACCAAGAGGGCTGCCCTTATCTACTTCACAGAGTGATCGTTGATGCCGTCCTCCCGCAGGAGCAGCGCCGCCCGCTCTGGCGGGACGGGGTTGATGCACATCCCTGTCCCCATCTCGAAACCCCCCTGCCCGATGAGCCTTGGTATTATGTGGATGTGCCAGCGGAAGACGCTATAATCCCCACCGTCGCAGGGGGCACTGTGTATGAAGATGTTGTACGGGGGATCGTCCAGAAGCTCGTGTACTCTCACCAAGATGTCCTTGAGGACCACTGCCAGCTCCCCCACCAGATCATCATCCGAGTCCTCGAAGGAGGTGCTGCCCACCTTCTGCAGCAGGTACATCTCATACGGCGACCGGGAGGCGAAGGGACAAACCACCAGCAGGTGAGGAGAGTTCAACACCACTCTTGTCCCCTGGTCCAGCTCCCTCTCCAACGCCCTGTCGAAGATGCTGCCCCCGGTCTTCTCGAAGAACTCATTGGCCTGCCTGATCTCCTCCATCACGGTGGTGGGTATGATCGGCGTGGCAACCAGCTGCGAGTGGGGGTGTATGACGGACCTGCCGGCCTCCCTTCCGTGGTTCCTGAATATCTGGACGTACTTTATCCTCTCCTTCCTGGAATTCTCCCTGTACCTCTCCCTATAGGAGAGAAGCAACCGCTCCAGCTGTTCGATCGACATGGTCGCCGGCTGGAGGTCGTGCTCCGGGCAGTCCACGATGACCTCGTGCACCCCACAGCCCCTCATCAGGGTCTGCAGTGTGTCCCCTTTCGAGCCATCGCATCCCCCTCCCGAGAGCGCGGGATACAGGTTGGGGAAGGACCTCACCCTCCATCCCGGAGTATTGGGTTCCCCTCCAGTTCGATCAGCCCATATCTCGGGAGGGGTCATGTCCTCGTGTCCGGGGCAGAAAGGGCAGTCGTCCTTGCTGTCCACGGGCATGCTCATCCTGGCCCGGGGAAGGGGCCTGTTCGACCTCAGTGGAGAGATGATGACCCAGTCCCCCGTCATCCAGTCCCTTCTCATCTCCGATTGTCTCATGTCAAACCCCATATCTGTCTCCCATGGTATTTGGTTTTGACCCTGCCTGTGCAGGGCTAGCCATGACAAAGTTGAGCAATGTCAAATGAGCAAGAGAGCTTTCATGTGTTTCGCTGGCCGAAGGCTGTGACATTGCCCTGAATCGAACGGTTCTCGATATCCAGGTTCCGAGATCTAGACCACTGATGATTACCGAGATGGGGTGATGGTCGATTCCGCAAAGAGGTGTTGGAGATGAGAAGCTGAGACGACGCTTTGCAAACTCTACTGTCGCATGAAGTGAGGCTGCTGGAAGAGGGGGAGATCACCAGCGGACATGTACTCAGGTCCGATGGAAAGTAAATTTAAATACAAGTTCTCACCTGGGTGCCTCTGCCAGGAGAGGGAGGGCAGCTGACGGTAGGGTTTTCTAACCCAGCTGAGGAAGGTCCCCCCTCCGCGAGAAGGTGGACCACAGAAGTGGTTGGGCGAGAGTCCAGGCAAGGGCGCAGAAACGACACAGCCCCGATCGAGGATGATCCGTCTGTCGGTGACGTTGTTCGGGGATTTGGTGAAACGGCGACTCCCCACCGGAGCAAGCCCAAACAGCCGGGTCAACTACTCGGGACCGGCGGGTAGGGTGCTAAGTTGAATGCTGCCTGAA
>CAZQLP010000092.1:0-4203 GCA_964594225.1 uncultured Methanomassiliicoccales archaeon | reverse complement strand
GAGAAGAGGAAAAGGTCGGACGAATCCTCGGAGAAGCTGAAGGAGTCCATTGAGGAGATGAACGACGGTTCCAAATCCGTGTCCAAACTCCGACAGTTCGCCAGGGAACTGTCTAAGTCACTTGAGGAACCCATTGGGTCGTTGAACATCCTGAGCGAGATACGCCCAAGCAGTATCGCTCCTCCATTCGCAATATCCACTTACGAGAGTCAGGAGAGATCTCCGGCGAGGACCTTGATGGACTACTACAGGATGCTCACAGACTCAAGGAACGAGGATTACACTTTGGGGGAAATCACCGGAAAATCCAACCAGGAAATCCATGAGGAGCTGGAGAAGGCTATAGAGGCTGACATCGAATCGGAGTTCAACTTCCTTGGTTACAGGTTCCTTTACGAGCTGGAGAATTTCCTCAGGGATATCATTCAGGAGAGGATTGTGGAGCCGAACTCAGGGAACATCAACAACTATGTTCCCAAGAACATCTTGGAGCAGTGCAATCAGAGAAGAGGCACTGAGGAATCCTCCATATACTCATACGGCTCGTACCGCTGGATCGATTACTCGGACTTCAATGACCTCAAGATTATCCTGGAAAAGGGGAAGAACCGCCGATACTTCCAGGACATCCTGAACGAGGAGCAGTTCAAATGTATGGTGTCCAAGCTACACGAGCTTGACTCCATCAGGAAGAAGATCGCCCACTCCCGTTCCCTCACCAAGGAGGAGTTCAATAGACTCTCCATGTACTCCGAGGATATTGCCAGGTTATTGGCCGATTCGAACCAGGGTTTTCCCGATCCTGACAATGATTAGGAAATCATTATTTTCGATCACCGAATATTCGAGCACTACTCAATGGAGGCGAGGCATTGAATGATGATGTGAAGTCGTTCGTAATGACCATACTGTCCACCCTGGTACTGTTCCTTGTAGGCATCGTGTACTTCATTATCACCCTGGCCATCATAGACATCTCTGCCTGGGTGGTACTGGGATCCAACCTTGACGAGAACTGGGCGGTTCTATCCGCGGCCATAGTGACCCTGGGGTCCATAATTGGAGGGTCGTTGAGGCAGAGAT
This sequence comes from uncultured Methanomassiliicoccales archaeon, assembly GCA_964594225.1. Classification (GTDB taxonomy): domain Archaea; phylum Thermoplasmatota; class Thermoplasmata; order Methanomassiliicoccales; family JAAEEP01; genus JAAEEP01. The sequence continues at coordinate 3,120 of CAZQLP010000092.1, read as the reverse complement.
CGATGATGATGGTAAAGCGTTGACAAATGCGCAAAGGTAATCTACTGATTAGTTGATGGTGCAGGCATGTGGAAGCCGCTCGATCCCGAGGGTTGGAGAATCTCCAAGAGAACGGACCTGGATGATGCCAGAGAGCCCGTTTCCAGGATCATTGAAAGGGTGAGGGTCCATGGGGATAGGGCCCTCCAGGAGCTCACCCTGGAGCTCGACGGATTCGAACTGGAGTCAATCAGGATCCCGGAGGAGGAGTTCAAGAGCGCCTACGATTCGGTCGACCCCGGACTCGTGGAGGACCTGAACGAAACCTACGGACGAATACATCGTTTCCACATGATGCAGAAGCCCCCGGGAGCGTGGTACGCCAAGGTGGGATCGGGGATAGTGTTGGGAATGAAAACGGAGCCACTGGATAGGATAGGCGCCTATATCCCGGGTGGCCTGGCCTCTTACCCAAGCACCGCCCTCATGGCCACCATACCGCCGAGCGTGGCGGGAGTGCCTTCCATATGCTGCTGCTCTCCACCTCCGATCGACCCGATGAGCCTGGTGGCGCTCGATATCGCGGGCGTGAGGGAGGTCTACAGGTTGGGAGGGGCACAGGCCGTCGCAGCCATGGCCTTGGGCACTGAGAGCGTTGAACGGGTACAGAAGATCGTCGGTCCAGGTAACGTGTACGTGAACGCGGCCAAGATAATGCTCATGGACATCGTGGACATAGATTTCCCCGCTGGTCCCAGTGAGATCGTCGTCGTGGCAGACAACACCGCCGATCCAGAGTTCATCGCCTCCGATATACTGGCCCAGGCCGAACATGACCCGATGGCATCCTGCGCCCTGCTGACCACCGATCCTGAGATGCCGGAAAGGGTGTGGGGGGAGATAGTATCCAGGATCGGCTCGGCACCCCGCAAGGAGATCATCGAGTCCGCGCTGGAGAACTCAGGGTACCTTATCCTGGAGAGCCTGGAGGACGCGATGGATGTCTCCAACAGGCTGGCACCGGAACATCTATCGATACAGGTGGAGGATTCGTGGAAGGCGGTGAATATGGTCCGGAACGCCGGCGCCATCTTCGTGGGCAAGTACTCTGCCGTGGCCTCAGGAGACTACGCTTCCGGTACCAATCACATTCTCCCGACGGCAGGATATCCCAGGATCTACTCTGGATTGGACGTGAGCCACTTCATGAAGCGCATCTCGGTGCAGATGGTATCGAGGGAGGGACTCGAGCAAATCGGGCCTTTGGTGGAGTCCCTTGCAGGATCGGAGGGACTGCACGAACACGCAAGGTCGGTGGAGATTCGGAAGAAGGGCGGATCCGGATCGCAGAAGGTGGAGTGAGTGGCCTTGGAAACGTATCGGTCGGTCAATTTCGGGCGGTCCATCCCGACCGGATATCCACGCTTCCGGTGTTGCCCATCAAGTCCAACTCGATGAGGTCCACAAATGCCACGTAGTATCTTTTCCGATGCCGATGCGTCTCCAAGGACCTAGGGAAGGAATGGAACCGTTAATGTGGCGGAGATTGCCTCGATCAGAATGAACGCGATGGTCATGGATAGCCATCTCGTCTCTCAATACTCTCCTCCTAATTCCCCAACAAGCCAATATTTCCAATCAAATCTCTCGTTCCTCTGTCCAATGACGGATCATCGGTTCTCCGTGTGTGAATGAGGCTGGAACATCGACGCTTCTTCTCAACATGGGATCATCACTTGTCCTCAATTGTCATTGGCAGCCTCTTGCCCATGTTGTACGCCTCCACCCGGTATCCCATCCTTCGGTAGAGGGAGATCGCCTCCTGGTTGCCGTTACCCACGTTGAGCCCCATCCGGTCCATGCCGTTCTCGAAGGTCCACTCCTCCGCCAATGACATCAGGGCCTTGCCGATCCCCATGCCCCTGAATCCCATGTCAACATAGACCTGAAGGATCCAGCCCCTCATCTCCCCCGTGTACTGGAAGGGAAATGCCGCAACCCAGAGGAGACCGACCCTTTCGCCTTCCTCGGACCTCATGATGAAGATCTCGTTCCTGATCATGGGATTGTCCCGCAGCTTTCCCGCCTCCATGATCGCCTTCTCCCTTGCGGTCTTGGCATCGAAATCAAAATCCTCAGGTACGGACCTGACGAAGCTCTCCTCCAATCCGTCCTTGATCCAATCCCAGTCATCATCCCTGACACCGGTCACATGAAACGTCCTTCCCTCGAGTTCCAGAACCCTATCCTCCATGAATCTTCAAAATGATGACATCATGGAAAAAACTTGGCCCATCGTTCCACCATTTTCATAATAGTGGGGGTCAGGTTTTTATCCCATTACTTGATAGTGAAGCTAGATGGCTAGCGACTGGACCGAGCTCTACCGTCCTGACACCCTGGACGAGGTCCACGGCAACCCCAAGGCCGTCAAGGACCTGCGGGAGTGGGCAAAGAGATGGGAGGAAGGCACACCAACCAAGAAGGCTGTGGTGCTGATAGGTCCACCTGGCGTGGGGAAGACCAGTACCGCCCTCGCCCTGGCCAATGAGTTCGGTTGGGGCGTAGTGGAGATGAACGCCTCAGACCAGCGCAATGCTGACGCCATCAATAGAATAGCTCTCAGGGGAGCACTGGCTGACACCTTCACCGATGAGGGGGAGTTCCTTTCCTCCCACGATGGCTTCAAGAAGCTCATCATCCTGGATGAGGCGGACAACATCTTCGGCAGGGAGGATAGGGGCGGAATACCGACCATCTCGGACCTGATCCAGAAAACCAATCAACCGGTCATCCTCATTGTCAACGACTTCTACGAGCTCAAGAGAAGGAGTTCGGTCATTGCCTCCCGGACGCTCCAGATCAGGTTCTCAAAGATCAAGGCGAACACCATCAGCAAGGTGCTAGGGGGAATCGTCCAGGGGGAGGGTCTGAAGATCTCAAAGAGGGCTCTGGACATGATAGCGGAGAACGCCAATGGAGACCTGAGGGCGGCGGTGAGGGACATCCAGTCGCTGTCAATGGGAAGGAACGATATCCCGGATTCGTCCGTGATGCACCTCCAGAACCGGTTCGTATCCAAGAACATGTACGACCTCATGCGCCAGATCTTCAAGGGAAGTGATCCCTCCAAGGCCAGGA
>CAZQLP010000091.1:0-4207 GCA_964594225.1 uncultured Methanomassiliicoccales archaeon | reverse complement strand
TCTCCTGAATCCGATTACTTCCCTGATATACAGTTACCGCTCCATTACAGAATGATGGATTCTTCAGAGAATCGGCTGGCGAAACCCGCTGGATATCATCCAAGGGTATGAAGGACCCCGATCAACTCAGTTGTCGAACGGGCGATACGGTTCCTCAGGGCGCCCACGATCATGGAGTTATCATATTCCCCCATGAATGTACGAAGATCGGTCTTCAGGCCCACGCACTCCTTTCCCAGTGCGTGAGCGTATCCTATCTCAACACATGCACCATCGTCGGGTACCCGGCCATCCATAACTAGGAGGACGATGTCACATCCCTTGATTCCTTTCGTATCCTCGTCGAAGATGTGCTGGTTCACCTGGTCCCAGTCCATCCCCTCATCGAGGAGTTCCTGAACGTCCTTGACATCCCTCTGGGGAAGAAAGACCTCATAGCCACTTCCCTCCAGGAGGCTGGTGATCACTTTGTTATATGCCTTCTCCGCCTCGGAGAACATGGGTCCCGCGATGTAGATCTTGGTCATTGGTCGCTCACCGTGGTCAGTTGAACAAGGAACCATTATGACACACCCAGTAAATCCTTCTTTCCGGGGGGTAAATGAATGTTCCCACTACCCTTTGATTCATTTATGGACCATAGTTATGATGGGAGATGATCCATTCTCAAAGGGGAATGAGACGGATGAGGTTGAGTGGCCGGAGCTTCCGACAGACATCCTGCAGATCCTTAACATTGAGGGTGGAGAGCCTGTACTCAACTCTATGAACGCTCGACTGGCCAACGTGGAGAACATGGTCCGCACCTTTCCCAAATCGGGTCCGGGGATGTACCCTATCAGAGCAATATTGAAATCAAATTCGAGGAAAACGAGATTCCAATCGGTCAACTCATATAATCGGAAAATCCATGCATTTCCTCAAATCGACGGGAGGGATGATGGGTGGACAGCATCGTTAACATTGACGCGATAACCAAGGAGTATCAGAGCGGGGACAAGGTCGTCAAGGCAGTGAATGACCTGAGCCTTGAGATAGGCAGGGGACAGTTCGTGGTGATCCTTGGACCGAGCGGTTCGGGCAAGACCACCCTCCTCAACATCATATCCGGCCTCATCTCTCCTACCCGGGGAAAGGTAATGATCGGCGACAAAGAGATTACTTCCCTCAACGACAACGACGCGGCCAAATTCCGCGCGAACTCCATCGGCTTCGTGTTCCAGTTCTTCAACCTCTTTCCCACATTGACGACAATAGAGAACGTGGAGATCGGCCTCGCGTTGAAGATCAAGGACCCTAATCAACTGAGGGAGCGCTCTCTCAGGTACCTGAAGATGGTTGGCCTCGAAGGCATGGAGGGCAAGTTCCCCGATCAGCTGTCAGGAGGGGAGCAGCAGAGGGTCTCGGTGGCAAGGGCGCTCTCCATGGAGCCTGAGCTCCTGATAGCGGATGAGCCCACCGGCAACCTTGACTCCGAGACGGGGGAAACCATTTGGCAACTCCTGAGGAATCTGAACAAGGAAACGGGCACCACGGTGCTGGCCGTGACCCACTGGGACGAGGCCTCGGAGTTCGCGGACCTGACCATCCGACTCAGATCGGGAAAGATAGAGAGCATGGAGAGAGGAGCAGGAGCGACGGCATGACCAGGTACCTTCTTCGAAAGCAGAACCGGGAGCTGAAGAGGATTAAGTTCCGTGCCATCGGGGCCGGATTGCTCATCATGCTCGCGGTCGGCCTATACATGAGCCTTGCCGCGATGTTCCCCTCGACCATGAGCACCCTGGACGATATGGTGGAGAACCAGAATCTCAACGACCTGGTGGTGAGGGTGGAATCCGCCCTGGAGGATCAGATTGAGGATCTGGAGGCGATAGACGGAGTGGAGGAGGTGGAGTACAGGATCAACCTCGCCTCCAGGGCCAATGTGAAGGGAGAGCAAGTGCCCGCAACCCTCCTGGGTCTCGATCCGTCAAAGGAACCGGACATAAACAAGCTGGACATCGCCGAGGGAGAGTACTTCCCCACCGATTACAATGGGACGGCGATCGTGGAAAAGGGCTACGCAGACCTGCAGGGGGTCGAGGTCGGTGATGAAATATCGGTGCTTACCATAACCGGGTATCAAGAATTGACGGTTGTGGGGCTGGCCTACTCCCCGGAGTTCATATTCCTGCCGATCAACCCACAATCGATCATCCCAGTACCCGGTACTCTGGCAGTCGTCTACCTCCCTGACCAGTGGATCAGGACGGGTTTCGACATCTCCAACCAGGTGGTTAACGAGTTCACGTTCCTCCTGCAGGAAGGTAAGGAGGGCTCCGCCCAGCAGGCTATCAACGAGTACCTGGCCCCGGACATCGTCCTGTTCAGCATCACAAAGGACGAGGTTTACGGGTATGCCCTCATCAAGGAGGACTTGAAACAGGGCGATTCATTCAACAGCATCATAGCCGGCCTCATACTCATTGTGGCGTTCTTCGTGGTGTACTCATCATTCACCAGGATGGTCCAGGAACAGAGGAGGGAGATCGGGATCCTTAGAGCGTTGGGGTATCGCAGGGGGCAGATCCTGGTTTCCTATCTTTACATGGCGTTCATCATTGGCATCCTGGCCTCCATCGTGGGGATCATCATAGGCGTGCCAATGGGTCAGGCGTTCTCTGACCTCTATGTTGAGTGGACGATACATGCCTCCTCCTCGCAGTTCATCTTCCCCATTAACGCCATCATTACCGGCCTGATCTTCGGCCCAATCGTGGCAGTACTTGCGACCGCGATAGCGGTTTGGAGCACCGTGAGAATGGAGCCCCACCAGGCCATCAAGGGCATCGGCGACAAGATCAAGAAGAGCAGGAAGGAGGGGAAGGTTTCCAAGGCCAAGAGAAACTACATGTTCACCTACGCCTTGAGAAAGCTCACCCGGCAGAAGTGGCGCACCGCGCTCATGGTCATCGCCGTCGCGTTCTCGATAGTCATGGGGAGCATGTCCTTCCTCATGCTCGCATCGTTCAACAACTCCATTGCCCAGTCGGTGGAAGAGAGCGGCTCATGGAACGTGGTGGTCGACTACGCCATCCCCCTGGATAGGGAGAACGCCACCTCCATCACGTCCCAGTACATCGAGGACCAGGTGCTCGTCTCCAAGATAGCAATCGACTGGTCCTCGGGCGAGGAGACGGGAAGCGGAGCCGCCATCGGCATGAGGTTAAACCAGTCGCTCTACACCTTCACGTTGGATCGGGGAGAGAAGGCCAGCCTGCCCAACGAGGCCATGGTGACCTATACAGTGTTCCTGAAACAGGGGGTCTCGCCAGGAGATCTGATCGCGCTCTCCACCCCGCTCGGAAACACCACCTTGACCATCACGGGAGTGGTGGACGACACCACCGGTAGCGTGTTCGTTGACGAATCAGTGATAGGGGACCTCACCGTGCGAACCGTGTTCAGCGGGTCCTACATCATGGCTGAGGAGAATCACATCAAGGACACCGAGAACGATCTGCTGGGTTACGCGAGGGTGGCCAACGTCCAGGACAAGGACTCGGTGACCTCCGGGATGGACGCCCTCTTCGAGAACTACCAGGACCTTCTGTACTTGGTGGGTTTCATCGCGGTCACCATCGCGGCCATCGCCATTGCCAACATCGTCTACGTGAGCGTGCTGGAGAAGAGAACGGAGTATGGGCAGCTAAGGGCCATCGGCTACCGGAGGGGGGATGTATCCAAGAGCATCTATCTCGAGGTCATAATACTGGTAATCCTGGGAGCGGTGGTGGCCGTGCCACTCCTGCTGTTGGTGATGGAGGGGATCGTGGACTACTTCAAGGAGTTCTTCCCCACCTACCGCACCATACTATACTTATCGGATTGGTACGGGTACTTCGTGATGGTCGGTCTCACATTCATCTTCGGCATTATGGCGTCCCTGCCCGCAATCAGGTTCATCACAAAACTGGACGTAGCCAAGACGGTCACGGGAGGAAGGTTCGGTTGAATATGCTGTATGTTCCACAGTTCGTCAAGTGATATCCTGACGCAACGGTTTTTCTACACGGGTCCGAATCGATTCATGGTGGGATGGAACTCGAAGAACCCGGGACCTCTGCTTGAAGGAGCGAATACTGATGATTGGACCAGTACAGTTTGTAGTAGGTATACTTGAGGATCCCCGGTTCTCCGGGGAGATAATCGATGCTTTGAATGA
>CAZQLP010000090.1:0-4228 GCA_964594225.1 uncultured Methanomassiliicoccales archaeon | reverse complement strand
CCTGGAGCCTGCCACCGCTGCTGGCTGGCGTCCACGGATGGTGCCTGATACTGGTCACCGTGGGAAGGACCGACAGCGGCAAGGCTCGCCCCGCAGTTGGGGCAGAAGGTGGTATTCTCGTCCACCATTTTCTTGCAGTTCGGACAGGTCTTGAGATTTGCCATTCGGAAATCACCTCGAAATCGAGGAAATCTATTAAGGAATCCCCTTCTTCGTAGATAAAATAGCTGGGAGGGCAGCGAACAGGGAGTCTATCTCCTAACGACTATCGCGCCGTACCCCACCACCTCCGGAGAGGGGAAGACCTCCCCCGATGTCCCATATCGCAGCAGCTCGGCGCTGCTTCCATGGACCGCCTCCATCATGGCCATGACCGGGCCGTAGCCGCATGTGGAGACCTGACGATTCAGCACGGTCTCGTATACCCCCCTGATGTCCAGATCCAGGATCCTGTCGATCACCGCTCCGTCCTTCTCCTTGGCCACCTCAGGCGGCACGTAGTGTGAGAAGTCCGAAGATGCCATCACCACCACGTCCCTGCCCTGAATCGCCTCCGATATCGCCCGACCCAGTCCCACGGCCGTATCATAATCCTGGAGCGACATGAGTATGGGCACGAAGGGGGTCTCTGGTGACAGGTACTGGATGAAGGGGAGCTGGATCTCCACCGAGTGCTCGAACTGGTGGGAGAACGGTTCGTCATCCATCCACCTCCTCAGCCTTCTCACCAGTTCCGCGTCGGTCCTGGTCTTTCCCAGAGGGGTCATGAAATCCTGGGAGGTGAGAGAGTAGGTGGAACCGAATCCCTGGTGGTTGGGGCCTATGATTATGAAGGCCTCTGGAAAACCATCCCTGGCCAGGGCGTGGTACACGTGGGCGGCTACCCACCCCGAGGCCCCAAGGCTGGCGTGCGGGACCACCGCTCCGACGATGCTCCTTGGACCCCTGATGACCCCAGGGATCTCCCCCGGGCCCAGGGGATGCAGGAAGCACCTCTCGACCTCATTCCTTAGGGCGCTGTTGGAATCCGAGTAGTACCTTCCCGCCGCAGCTGGATATCTCATGTTTACGCTAGTACTAGGAACAGTGGGATATTTCTTTTTTTCGAGGGGGGGGTTACAGGCTCGCCTCGAAGTCCTCGATGCCCAGTTTGAAGTCCTCGTCGTTGGCAATCAGCGATCTGGCCTTCAGATACTCCCTCGTGAGCAGCCAGTAGACGCAGGCCAGGGCCATTCTGCCCTTGTTGTTGGTGGGAATGACTAGGTCCACGTTCCGGGTCTCGTTGTTCGCGTCGCACAGGGCGACTATGGGGATGCTGATATTGAGCCCCTCGGAGAGGGCCTGATTGTCGGCCGCTGGATCCGTTACCAGGAGGATCTCGGGCTCCACGTACTTGGGGATCTCGGGGTTGGTGAGGGTGCCTGGAACGAACCTCCCGGCGAAATACTTTGCGCCGATCGTCTTGGCGAAGGTCTTCACCGGCTTCTGCCCGTACTGCCTGGCCGAGACGACCAGAATGCGCTCGGGCTCATACTGGGCGAGGAACCTGGATGCCGCCCTGATCCTGCTGTCGGTCTGGGTCACATCCAGCACGTAGAGGCCATCGGACCTCACCTTGAAGATGAACCTCTTCATGTCCGCACTCTTCTGCTGGGTACCGATGTGAACTCCAGAAGTAAGATAGACTTCCTCGGGCACCAGAAGCTCAGTAATCATCTCCTCGCTCATCGAAAAACCTCATGCATCCCTGTTCACAGTGATTGGTATCAATCCCTTCTCATACTCGAGCAATGCGATCTTGATGGGATCGATCATGGTCTCGGGGATATCAATGATAACAGGCGCCCCCAATGATATCTGAAGTGCCCTAGCACCTATAATCCGCGCCCTCTCAAACCTGGTATACTCCATGAATTCACCGTTTCGGGAGTGTCCCGATATTGGCATGGCCCTTATAAACCTTTTGTAACTTCCTCATCGGCCCCACCCGTGCCGCTGATGGACTGGCGGGCACCCCCACAAGGTCCCGGGAGGCTCTTCTCGCCGTCTGCAAATCGTTTTGATGCCATTACTAGGCATACGGTCATCCATGGAACGATCCCTGGTCGCGATACAAGTGGTAGCCATAACGGCATGCGCCCTGGGGGCGGGAACTCACACGCTCATACCGATCGATAACCAGGATGATAGCACAATGCACAAAGTGTCCATCCTTGAGGACGTGATCAAGAACCAGACCATGTTCAACTACCACGGGATAGACGGCACTGTCGTGGGGATGTGGAGCCCCTCATTCGCTGGGAGATGAACGTTGATGGTTTCACTTCCACTTCATCAGCGATGATTGCGCGAAGGGGGGCCATCTCCTCAGCCGCAATGTGCACAACGGGACCGTGAGGATGGACGACGCCCCCAAGTTGCTACTGGAAATACACTAATCACTCGGAGAGCATTTCCCTCATGTAGGGTATCAGCCCGCCCTTGTCAAGGATCTTCATAAGGTATTCCGGCAGTGGCTCGAACTCCATCCTGAGATTGTCCCTTGATCTGATCAGGGTTCCAGAGGAGATATCCAGCTCCACCTCATCACCTGATTCAAGCAGCTGACAGGCATCCTGGGAGATGAGGACGGGGAGACCGATGTTGATGGCGTTCCTGTGAAATATCCTCGCTGTGGATCGGGCGAACACCGCGCCCACGCCCTTCTCCTTGAGCACGGCCGGTGCCTGTTCACGGCTGGACCCACAGCCAAAGTTCCTTCCGGCCACGATGATGTCCCCCGCCTCCACCCTGTCGACGAATTCGGCGTCGATGTCCTCCATGGCATGCTCTGCCAAAGAGGAGATGTCGTAGTCGTCGAGGTACCTGCCCGAGATCATGAGGTCCGTGTTCACGTGGTCACCATACTTCCACACTCTGACCATCATCACACCTCCCTCGGATCGGTGATCTCACCTCTCAGCGCGCTCGCTGCCACCGTGCACGGGGAGCCCAGGTAGATCTTGGCCTCCGGGCTTCCCATCCTTCCCCTGTAGTTGCGGCTGGTGGATGAGATGCAAACCTCGCCCGCGGCCAGTAGGCCCTGGTGGCCTCCCAGGCACGGCCCGCATCCTGGATTCACTATGATGGCCTTGGACCTGAGCAGGGACGCCGCCACACCCGACTCTATCGCCTCCAGGTATACCTCCCTGGAGGCTGGCACCACGATCATTCGGGTGCCCTTCGCCACCTCCTTCCCCCTCAGGATCTCCTCCGCCGCGACCAGGTCCTCCAGGCGGCCGTTGGTGCACGATCCGAGAACGGCCTGGTCGACATGAGTGCCCGCCACCTCCCCTACATTGACGATGTTATCCACCCTGTGAGGGCATGCGATCTTGGGCTCAAGAGAGAAGACATCAAAGCTCTCCCTTTGATCGATTCTCGCCGATGGGTCGGTGAGGACCGGCTCGAGCTCCTTGAGCGTCCTCTGCCTGAGCCAGGAAACCGTCTTGCCATCAGGGAAGCACACTCCCGTCTTGGCCCCCATCTCCATGCTCATGTTCGAGATGGTCATCCTGCTCTCCACGGTCATCGAGTCGACCGCGGGTCCCACGAACTCCACGCACATGTATTCCGCACCATCCGCACCAAGCGTGCCTATGATGTCCAGAATGAGATCCTTCGAGGTTACCCTTGATGGCAGGGCCCCGTCCACCCGAATACGCATGGTCTCCGGGACCCTCATCCAGATATTCCCAGTGGCCCACACCGCGGCCATTTCCGTGGCACCGATGCCGGTGGAGAAGGCCCCGAACGCGCCGTAGGTGGAAGTGTGGGAATCCGTCCCCACGATAAACATGCCTGGGAGAACGTGACCCTTCTCGGGAAGCACCTGATGGCAGATCCCCTCCCCCACATCGTAGAAGTAGGGCAGGTCCTGTTCCTTGGCGAACTTCCTGACGATCCTTTGGCTCTCCGCCGCCTTTATGGAATACGCGGGTACCCTGTGATCGAAAAGGATTACCAGTCTCTCCGGGTCCCACACCCTGCTGGCGCCGATTTCACCGAATGATTCAAGGACTATGTTGGCGCTCTCATGGGACATCGCCAGGTCGACCCTGGCATTCACCACCTGCCCGGGGACCGCTTCCTCGCAGCTGACCCTGGATAGCACCTTCTGAGCGAATGTGGTTCCGGCCATGAGCGTAGAATAGAATAGACCAATAAATCGGTATTGGTCATACAGCTT
>CAZQLP010000089.1:0-4439 GCA_964594225.1 uncultured Methanomassiliicoccales archaeon | reverse complement strand
GCCGAGGAGAGGGGCTGCAAGCGATACCCCAACCTCGAGGTCCTTAACTCTTACTGGGTCGGGAAGGACGGCAAGCACGAGTGGTTCGAGATCATCATGGTCGACCCGCACCACCCGGTGATCAAGAGCGATCCCAAGATCAACTGGATCTGCAGCCCCAAGCAGAAGGGCAGGGCCTTCAGAGGACTCACCTCCGCGGGTCAGAAGGGCCGCGGCCTGCGCAACAAGGGCAAGGGTGCCGAGAAGGTGCGTCCCTCCATCAGGGCCATGGACCGCAGGGGCAAGTGATCAGGACTCAATGGCTGCCAGGCGCCGCTCGATCTCGGCCTCATCCATGCCTATCAGCGGGAAGAATGCCGGCAGCTCGGGATCGGTCCACAGCACCCTGTCCATCTCCCAAGAGGTGTGACCGTACACCGTGGCCAGCGCACCCCACCTTTCCCTCATGTAACTCGTGTTGGCAGGACTCTCGACCCTAAGATTGACGTCCCAGTTCATTATCCCCTCGACCAGGGACGGGTCCCCGGTCACCACCGCCACCCTGCACCCCCTCTTCATCATCAGCCAGGCCGCGAGGGCATCCTTCCTCTCATGGACGAACGCCAGAACCTTGCCCTGGCTGCCAAGGGGCAGCCCTCCCGGTCCGGCGATGGTCCGGTGGAAGACGAAGGCACGGGAGCCCCTCACCTCCACGAAGATTTCGACGTCCGGGTCCTTGAGATCCACGCTCACTCCCTTTCCGTCGTTCGCCATCCAGATCGCGGAACCCACCTCCCGGTTGAGGTCCATGGAGGTGAAAGCGTGCACCCCCTCCCTCCTGGCCCTCACGGCGAAGCTGACCCCCTTTCGGATCAGGGGGAGGGACATCTCGGCCGCGGTCCTGCCGATCTCCGCCATCTCCGCACCGCACTCCACCACTGGGCTGAGGGAGGCCACTCCGAACACCCTCGAGAGCACCTCGATCGCGCTCCCCTCGTCATCAACCTGGACGTAGATCCTGCTGTGATCGGAGGATATCAACGCCTCAACGCCCCGGGAACCCAGGGCGTCCCGTATGTTCTCCAGGAGCATGTTCTCGAAGTGCTGGCGAACGGGGCGGCTCTTCAGTCCCATCTCGGCGTAGCGGACCAGTACTAGGCTCACGGGGAAGGGATGTTCCCCCATGGTAATACATTTTTGCCGGCGAGGAAAAAAAGCTAACTAGGACCAGACCGTTGGGTACTCCATTCTGGTTGGTGACACATGGACCCGGTTATCTTTGCAGGAATACTCATCCTCGCGCTTATTGCTGGCCTGATGGGATCCCTGCTGGGGCTGGGAGGGGGGGTGGTGATCGTCCCCGGACTGGTACTGATCTTCGGGTTGCCCATACAGGAGGCCATAGGGGCATCACTGGTGGCGGTCATCGCCACCTCGACAGGGGCTGCGACATACTACGTCCAGGAGGGGATCAGCAACATCAGGCTGGGAATGGTGTTGGAAACGGCCACTACCCTGGGATCCTCGGTGGGGGCCGCCCTTGCGATCTACGCCGACCAATCCCTTCTTGCCGTGGCGTTCGCCGCCCTGCTGATCTACAGCTCACTCCACATGATTAGGAGACCGGAGAGACTGGCCGCCGAAACATCCGCGACAGCCTATCCAACGCTCTCCGCCACCTACATGGACAAGAACACCGGTAAGGAGGTCAGCTACCGGGTCAGGAACGTCCCCAAGGGGCTGGTGGCCAGCTTCTTCGCCGGGAACATGTCCGGGCTCCTGGGGGTGGGAGGGGGCGCCATCAAGGTACCGGTGATGAACATCTGGATGGGTGTGCCCCTCAAGGCGGCGGCCGCGACAAGCAACTTCATGATAGGGGTGACCGCCCTTGCCGGGGCCCTGGTGTACTACGTCTCGGGAATGCTGGAACCGGTGGTGTGCGCCAACGTGGCCGTCGGGGTGTTCTTCGGCGCCACGATAGGATCGCGGGTGGCGCATAGGGCCCGGTCGTCCCATCTCAGGAAGACATTCGCCATGGTCATGATCGCCATCGCGGTCCTCATGATCCTGAAGGCGGCAGGGGTGATATCCGCGCTGTGAGGTGACCATGATAGAATATGATAGCATCAACAGGTACATCCGGACGGTCCTCATGGTGGGCATGCTGCTGAGCGTGGCGATGCTCATCGTAGGGCTGATCATGTACGCCCTCACGAACGGCTCCTGGGACCCTGTTCCCCTCTCCCTGGGGGCGATCGTCTCGGGCATAGCCCAGGGCAACCCCATCGCGGTCATTGATCTGGGCATACTCCTCCTCATAGCCACGCCTCTCTCCCGGGTGATCGCAACCATGGTGCTCTTCGGGCTCAACAGGGAGATGAGGTTCGTCGGCGTGGCCCTGGTCGTGCTTGCCGTGGTGGGACTTGCCATACTGGTCGTGGGCTAGCTATTCACGTCCGGCCATCCTTGCCGAAAGATTGAATATCGATCCGACTGAATTCATGACGAGGGATGGGTTGAACGATAGATCCGATGACCAGTGGTATTACTCGTTTCTGCCATACAACATGGCCGGAGGAAGCACCTCCCCACTCATCCCCCTCTTCATCACGGAGGCCCTGAGAGGTACCCTGGCCGACGTGGGTATGGTCAGCGCGATCGCGTCCGCCGCTTCGGTGCCGGCCAACATCATGTGGGGCAACCTGTCGGACACCATCAAGAGAAGGAGACTGTTCGTCCTACTGGGGTTCAGCGGGCTGGCGTTGGCCCTGTTCATGATGGGCGTATCCACCGACATCTCCAGCTACTTCTTCGCCAATTTCATGCTCGGCCTCCTCTCCACGGCGGCCGCCCCCATAGGGACCGTTCTGATCCTGGAGGTCTTCCAGAGGAATGAGTGGGCAAAACGGCTGGGGGACTTCAGCCGGGTTGGGGGCATCGGATGGGTGATCGGTCTGGCCCTGGGATCCGTGTGGCTGATGCTCATGACGGGAGAGGACCAGGTCACCCCCATGCGAGCCCTCTTCATCATGGCGGCCTCCCTCTCCGTTCTATCGGTACTCCTGGCCTTTAAATGGATACCTGAACCGGAGGAGAGGATCGAGCGGAGAACGGTGGACTTGAAGCTCCTCCAGTACCCGTTGGTGATCTTCGAGAAGGCGCGTTACCTCCCCAACAGGATCGTTCACGTGGTGAGCGTGAGTGCGGGCAACCTCCGCCTCAGCTGCTTCCCGCCGGCCCTCAGGAGGTACTACCTTGTCATCTTCCTGCTGTTCACGGGCTCCTTCAGCTTCTACGTGGTGCTCCCCGTCTTCCTGAACTCGTACGTGGGCCTGAGCAGCTCGGTGGTCTTCGCGATCTACGTGGCGTCCGCCCTGCTATCCGCCCTCAACTACAGGCGGGCCGGGAGGATCGTCTCTGAGAGGGGGGGCAAGGTGGTCCAGAACATGTCGGCATTTGGGAGGATGATGCTCTTCCCCTCATTCTTCCTGATGACCCTCCTGCCCCTGGGCGAGACGGCCCTGATCCTGGGATTCCTCCTGCTTCACGCACTGGTCGGTCTGTGCTGGGCGGGCCTATCGGTGGCCGGGAGCTCCCTCGTCTCCAACCTTTCAATCAAGGAGTTCAGGGCGGAGGGGATGGGCATGTACAACGCCATCCAGGGACTTGCCGCCATCGCCGGCTCGATTCTCGGAGGAGTGGTGGCCCAGTTCCTAGGATACCTAGTGACCTTCCTCCTGGCCTCACTCTTCATCTTGGCGGCGATCCTTCTGCTGAGACGGATCGATGTGGAGACTCCCGCCGCCGATGAGATCGGCTCCGGGACGAGCCCCTTATGACAGGTCGGCTATCTCCTCCGCTATCGTTCTTCCGAGGGCGAACGCCCTGTCCTCCTCACCCGACGCAAGATGACCTGTCCAGTCCTCAACAGCGAATGACTCCGAATCGTGGATGATCTCGACCCCGCACTTCCTCATCACGGCCTCTATGACGGCGGCGGCTCCGCCCTCCGAGTCATCTAGGCGGGTCTCGAAGGCGAACCCCATCTTGTCGGGGGCCTTCTCCTTCTTCATCCACCTGAGGAGCTTCCTGAACTTGCCGCTCGTCTTCCCCTTGTAGGTGGGGCATCCAAATATCCAGATGTCCGATTCCCTCAGCTCGTTATGGGTGGTTTCGCCCCCTCTCTGGGAATAGACATCGTCGAAGCCTGCCTCTCTCATCCCGCTCTCGATGGCCTCGGCGATCGTCTCGGTGTTGCCGCGCTGACTGTCGTAGAGGATTATGGCGTTCATCTCCGATCCATCCATAACATTGAACGCCCGTGACATGCTCCCACCCATGAAGGATGTGCTTCGCTCAACGACGGCCCTACTGAACCATCGTTGCTTCCGCCGTGTCCCGGTGCAGCTCTCATGAGAATGTACCTGCCATGTATATATGTTCCGTCCAGGGAGTTGGTG
>CAZQLP010000088.1:0-4493 GCA_964594225.1 uncultured Methanomassiliicoccales archaeon | reverse complement strand
TCTAGAACCTATCAGTGTTAAATAATTTTCACATTTTGAGAGAGAACAGGATTCAACGGCAATATTCAGATTGAATTCAATTTATCATCCCATGATTCTTCGAAGTCTCCACTGTTGAATCACTGTTAGCCTGCAATTAATGTCAATCTGAATATGCTGGAGAATCTTCGTTCGTCTAGGTGATGAAATGCACAAGACATTCTACTCATCGGTGAAATGGAGGATACTGTCCTACTTCCTGGAAAACCCGAACACTGCCAGTTATTCCACTCAGCTTGGACAGGCCCTTGAAGTGACCAATTCCACAGCATCCACGATAAGCAAGGATTTCTGCGATTCTGGGATAATGAAAAGAGATCTGATGGGTAGAACCTATATCTATCATCTCAACATTGACAATCCTATCGTTCTTCCATTGAGGAAGGCGTATGGCATTTCACTTGTTCTGACTGCGGACCCGAAGAAGACCTTCAGCGAAATCGATGATCAGCTCCTCTCGGTCGCGATTATCGGCGAATTCGCCAAAGGGACATGGAATGAAAACTCGGTGATTGAGTTCCTAGCCATCTCTGATTCTGAGGATTCCAAGATGGACATCATCCAAAGAATAATCGAAGGCGTCCTTAACAGGAGGGTGAGCATAAGAAGAATATCCATTGACGAGATGGATACTCTGAGAGAAAAGAATGATCCTGGATACATGGAACTCATCGAGAATCATGTCCTTCTAATGGGCGATCCAATTATCTAGGAAGTATTATTGATATACAAATTCAGTCAATTAATAGGATGATCTTCCTCGAGAGAGATGGAACTGCTGGTGTCGCTCCTCCCCTCATCAATTTCTGCCTCCTTCGAGTACTAATTCCCAATCATTAGCATCGGGTCCAATCCATCTCGATAAGCTCTGCCCAAGCCTATTTGCCATTCATTCCTTGAATCTTGATTGAAGAACATATTAAATCGGGGCACATTAGGGAATTGCGAATTCTATGAAATTCTGGATAACGGGATTCGGCGGATACCTGATGGGTCCCTGGAACCATGGTGAGGTACTCCGGGATTGAAGTTGATGGTCCATTGCTAGAATTCAAAGGGACCGATCCATTGATCGGCAACCGGCCGGCACGGAACGGCGACATGGCCATCTTGCGGTGGATCTAGATTCAAGGGTCAGTACGGGAAAGAACGGACAGCTTGCTCGGTGTCCAGATGGGTTTGGCCGCTCTGAGAAAAAGGAAAAGGTAGCCCGGATAGAGATCGGATCATGTCATCCGGGCATTAGGTGCAATGATGATGTATCGATCCTCCAAGGAGATCATCTTGCCTGCTCTTTCATGGGATGGGTATCAGTATGTCTACCGAATGGGATTCGGTGATGGCCTCCCACTTGGACATCAGCTCCTGCATCTCCTTGTCCTGCATCATCTTCTCGTAGAACTCGGCGAACTTGACCAGGCTCTCCCATTCGTACTCGAAGATGAATGTGTGCATGACATCTCCTCCTCCAAAGCCGGGGCGGTAGGACCTCATCTTGGATGGATCCATGCCAAGCCGTAGAGTGGCGGCCACATGCTCCTTCATGAGCTCCATGGTCTCTGCCGTTTTGCCAGGAAGAAACTTCATGACGCCCCTTTGAACTACTTTCATATTGCCTCCCTACTTCGACCTTACGGGGTAGGTTCCTTCTCGATTTCCGCCCCGTCCGTCACACCAGTGTGAAGGCGCTCGACCCTCAACGGTGTTAGTTTTGAAGGTATGAGCATATAAACCTTGCCCATTGTAAAGGAAGGCATCATGTATTCCTGGACCTGCGTTGAACGAAGATGAATATTGTGAATCTAGTTCCCCATCAATCCCTGTGCGCCTTGATGATATAGTGGTGGGCGTCGAACTCCTCGACCGAATCCATCACGAAACCGGCTCCGGTGAGAAGATTGATCACCTTCTGCTCGGAGAAGCGGATGTGGTACGGTGGACCCATCTCACCCCGCTCCTTCTTCCAGTCCAGGTTCACCACCTTCCCCCCGGGTTTCAGCATCCTGAAGGCGTTCTCAAGGACCATGGTCTGGTCCTGGAAGTCGTGGAGCACCTCCGCGAAGAACACCACGTCCCCGCATCCCTCACAGGGGATGGTTTCCTCGGCCCGGCCGACCGTAGCAATGACGTTCCCGAGGTTCTCCTCGAACGCCTTCCCTCTCAGGAACTGGATGGCGTCGGGATTCGCGTCTATGGAATATATCCTGCCCTTCTCACCCGCAATCCTGGCCGCCGGAATGGAGAAGAACCCGTTGCCTGAGCCGAGATCGATGAGCACCTCTCCCTCCTCCAGCCCGATCTCACCCATGACCATCTGAGGATCGAGCCTTTTCCTGCGCTCCTCCCAATCCGCATAGTGCCACCTGTGAGCCATGCTGATGGGGGCATGTACATCATCTGACTGATTAAGGTTTCGGGTAATCCCCCCTCTTGGGGTGTCCTTGAGGAGAATCATGTGGGGATCGTCCATCGGATTACGAAATCGGTCAATCATCCTGTGGTGAACATCCCATATACCCTGTACCAGGGCGGTGGATGAGGAACAAGGATAAACCTTGAATAGAATCCTCAGGGCGAGGGAACAATGATGGATCTTGGGAGGCTGTTCGACCCGGAATCGATCGCGGTGATAGGGGCATCTGGAAAGCAGGGAAGCGTGGGGTACATCTATCTAGAGTCCATCGTGAACGGTGGTTACCAAGGCAAGGTGTACCCCATCAACCCCAAGTACGACGAAATCCAGGGCCTGAAGTGCTACGATTCCATCGAAAGCCTGGGAGAGGTGGACCTGGCGATCGTGGCCACCAACAGGTCATTGGCGATCGGCCTCCTCCAGGACTGCGCGGACGCAGGTGTGGGGGCGGCCATCATTCCCACTGGCGGATTCGAGGAGGTGGGGGAGGAGGGAGCGGAGCTGGAGAGGAGAATCGCCACCATCGCCCGCGAGGCGGACATGGCCCTTCTGGGCACGAACACGCTCGGCATGATCAACAACCATATCGACCTCCAGATCAACTTCAACCCCCGTTCCCTGCCCCCCAAGGGAGATGTGTCGATCATCTCCCAGAGCGGGGGCATGGGACTGTCCATCATCTCCAAGCTGCGCGAGGAGGGGGTGGGGATGAGCAAGTGGATCGGTGTGGGGAACAGGACCCAGCTGGACTTCTCGGAATTCCTCCAGTATCTGGCGGAAGACGAGACCACGAACACCATAGGGATATTCATGGAGGGGACGGAGAGGGCGAGGGAGTTCTGCGAGCTCGCCGTCTCCATCGTCCCAAACAAGCCGGTGGTGGTCTACAAGATGGGTCGAAGCGGCTCGGTGGACTACCTGGCAGTGACCCATACTGGTACGGGGGTGGGAAAGGTGGGCTCGTACCGGGGGGCGTTCCGCCAGCATGGGGTCATGGAGGCCAACTCCACCCGGGACCTGGTGGCGAAGCTGAAGGCCCTCGACCTCGTGCGCGAGGTGAAGGGCGAGAGGTTGGGCATGTTCACCTACACCGCGGGGCCGAGCATCGCCACAGCCGACCTCTTGAATGGAAGGTTCGAGCTCGCCCAGCCCGAAGAGCAGACCCTGAATAAGATCCGGGGGCTGATGAAGGGCGATCCACCGACCATCCTCAAGAACCCCATGGATGTGGATGGACAGGGTTACACCCCGGAAGGGTACCTGCGGCTGCTGGAGGTGTTCGCCTCCGATCCCAACTTTGACATCATGGCCACGGTGAGCACCGCCGGGCTGCTGTTCCCGGCGGAGCAGCTTCTCTCCGTCGCCCGATCATCGGGGAGGCCCATCCTGCACTGCCATGTGGCCGACGCAGTCGAGATCGCCGGAGATGAGAGGGAGAAGCTGCAGGAGGCGGGCATACCCGTGTACACCACCGCCGAGGACCTGGCCTCCGGCCTCATTGCCCTCCATGAGCGCCGCAGGATGATCGGAGAGGTCGGGAGCAAGGGCGGTCCCCGCCCCCCCATCCCCGTTGACTGCCCCGTGGAGGAGGAGATGCTGGATGAACACGAGTCCAAGTTGATCCTGACCGTCGCCGGCCTGCCCACGGTAGAGGAGAGGGTTGTCTCCGACCTCGATGGGCTATTGAAGGCCTCGATGGAGATCGGGTACCCCCTGGTGCTGAAGGTCCTCTCCAGGGAGATGCTGCACAAGTCGGACGTGGGGGCGGTGAAGGTGGGAATTGCGGACCAATCGGGGCTCGAGGCCGCCTTCAACTCGTTCCGTGAAAGATGGCCATCCTGCAGGCTGCTGGTGCAGAAGATGGTTTCGCCCGGCGTGGAGCTGATCGTGGGCAGGATCAGGGACCCCGTGTTCGGGGACGTGGTCACCCTGGGGGTCGGCGGGTTCCTGGCCGATCTGTTCCCACCGGTGGTCAGGTTGTCCCCCTGCACCCTCCAGGACTGCCTCTCCGCCCTTGAGGAGCTGAGACCGCAGGAGATCC
>CAZQLP010000087.1:0-4605 GCA_964594225.1 uncultured Methanomassiliicoccales archaeon | reverse complement strand
AATTCTCGCTCTTCAACTCCTCGATTTCCAGCAGTTCCTCGTCCGGGATCCAGTCCACCTCGATCGAGAAATTCCCCTCGTTAAATGAGTATTTCACCAGCCTAACAGCGCAGGAGAAGAACTTGACCTTCTTTCCCCTGTACACCTCCTCCTGTCTCACGCAGCGCACCAGGCCAGATTGTTCCATCTCCGCTATTCTGCGGTACGCCACCGCGATCGGGATGTCGTGCTTTCTGCTCAACTGCTGAACGGACATTGGATTGTGATAGGTGCCCCTGAGAATCCTAGATGCATACTCATCCGCTATCAGGCGGGAGATCTGACCTTCATCCAAGGTACCACTGCCCATTGCTGATGCAAGTTGATACTGTTAATATAGTACTTTTCACAAGGATATCAATGCTGATATCGAAATGAAATTCCTAAAGCATGGGTATCAGACGGGGCCTCAGCCTGCCATCCTTGAACTCAAGGTAGTGGTACTTGGTGTGTGGTTTCTCCCCGCAGACCATCACCGTACCGGCCAAGCTCTCGATCTTGATGTGAACGGTGGCTTGATTCGCAAGGACTTCAAGGGAGTTAGATGCACTGGTCGCCTCCGTCACTATGACGTTACCAAGTCGTCTCATGGCGTCAAGATGTCCAGCGGTGGAGTTCATCACTTTCCGTCCGTAGACCGATTCCAGGGCGTCGTATCCCAGCAGCGATAGATAGGGGGTGGTGCTCCCCGAGAGCAGGTACTTCAGTGAGTTCCACTTGAGGTCATGAGAGGCATCCGAGCCCTCGACCGCGTTAACGAACTGGTGGCCGGCATTGGTGTAGGTGTCATGGTGGAGAACGCGCAGGCACTTGGACACGCAGTCGGGATTGACCAGCTGGTTAATCTGGTCATTGAACAGATCATAGTTCATGGAGTTGATGGGGAACCACACCACTCCCCTCATCTTGGAGATGAAATCGGCTACAAGGGAGAGCTCTATTCGCCTCACGACCTCCTGCGGTACGTCCGGTCCCACTTCTACCAGTGATATCGTGCCACGGGGAAGCCCGCCGAACACCTGATCTATGTTCTCGTTCCCGAACGATACCTTCTGGGCAGAAGGATCGTTGACCGGATAGTGGGGGTTGAACTGCTCCGGCATCTCAGGCATCAGAGGATCGAATATCCGCATCCGACCGTTCAGGAGGGTGAACATGTACTTCCAGCGGTCTATCTTGGATCCCCTGAGCTTCTCTATGATTACCTGCCTGACCCTTCTCCCGTTCATCTCGTCCGAGGAAAGTATGAGGACACCATCTCCGAGATAATCCAGGTCGGTGTTCTCCCACGCCTCCATCACATAGACGATATTGGTCCCGGACTGTTCAACCAGGTCCTTCTGGAGGGTGTTCATGATGCGCTGGGCGGTTATGCCGTACCTCTCCGAGAGCGCCTCTACGCTGTCCATGACCATCAGTGTTTTCTTGGGAAGATACGATTCGGCCAGATCATAGGCCAGCTCCAGCTCCGGGAGTATGATGCCGAAGTCCAGCGTCACGGAGCTGTCATCGTACTGCAGGGAGAAACCGTCGTCCTCATCCTCGCCTCCAAGCTCACCGGATTCTATCTGTCCCTCGAGTTTCTGGAGTTCTGAGCGTACGACCGTGTACCCCCCGTTCTTGCCCCCGAACGCCCCAAGGAGCTCCTGGGCCGCCTTGAGTATGGAGTCCTGCTCCTTGGTGCCTCCCTTGGGCTCGGGAGGCCTCGATCTTGAAAGAAAGGTCTTGCTCGCCTTGAGAATCTCGTTCTGTCTGATTTTCTCCTTGAGCCAGGGGAACTGGCGGTACAGGGACTCGTCGGAGATTCTGGTGGAGAGATAGTAGTCCACCTGCTCGTCAACCAGCTCCTCTATGATCTGGAGCGCAAGTGTTGTCTTGCCCGTTCCGGCCTTTCCCTTGATCAGAAGGGAGTGGCCTCCCTCTCCCCTGAGGAAATCGAGTATTTCGCCAGGTGTCTTACCAGTTTCATCCTCGTCCAAGTCGAACGCCCGCTATGATATCCCGTCCTTCACATTTTATTCTTTTGTCCCCGATGATGATAAAGGATAACAAGGGATATCTGGTGTCTGAACCATAATATTAAAGAGAGAACATGGTCATCCCATGTGGGGAGTAGATGCTTCTTTGTCCTCTAGATTACAGGTATGGAAGGGATGAGATCAAGTCCATCTTCACGGAAGAGAACAGGCTCCTTTCCCTTATGAGGGTAGAGGTATCCCTTGCCAGAGCCCATGTGATGGTAGGCAACATCCCGCAAGAGGCCGCTGTGGAGATAGAGAGGGTCGCCAATCTGGACCAAGTGACCATGCAAAGGGTGAAGGAGATCGAGGAGGAGACCCAGCACGACATCATGGCTGTTGTCAGGGCGATGACGGAGAGCTGTGGAAAGTCTGGAAGGTACGTGCACTACGGGGCCACCTCCAACGACATCATCGACACCGCTACCGCCCTGCAGCTCTCGCAGGCGATGGTCATCATCTCCATGGATCTGGATCAACTGATCGTCACCCTGGCGTCCCTGGCCCGGAAGCATCAGAGGAGCATCATGGTCGGTCGAACCCACGGTCAGTTCGCCATCCCAATCACATTCGGGTTCAAGATCTCAGGATACCTGGCAGAGATGATGAGGCACAGGGAACGCCTGCAGGAGATCGAGAAGAGGGTGCTAGTGGGCAAGATGTCCGGTGCAGTGGGGACCGGGGCTGCCTTCGGGGAACATTTCTTCGACATCCAGGATCTGGTCATGAAGGATCTGGGGTTGGGGGTGGAGGAGGTCGCCACCCAGATCGTAGGCAGAGACCGCTATACCGAGCTGATCACATTGATGGCCAGCATATGCACCTCGTGCGAGAGGTACGCCACCGAGGTCAGGAACCTCCAGAGGAGCGAGATCCAGGAGGTGATGGAGGCCTTCGACGCCAAGAAGCAGGTGGGAAGCTCCACGATGGCCCACAAGAAGAACCCTGTGCTGTCGGAGAACATCTGTGGACTGACACGGATCGTGAGGTCGTTCATCACCCCCACCTACGAGAACATGGTGCTGTGGCATGAGAGGGACTTGACCAATTCCAGTGCGGAGAGGTTCATACTGCCACACGTGATGGTCCTTTCGGATGATGTACTCGACAAGACCAACAAGATGCTCTCCTCCCTGGTGGTCAACGTGGAGAGGATGAGGGGCAACCTCGACTCTGCCCGAGGTCTGATCATGGCCGAGGCGGTGATGATCGCCTTGGTGGAGAAGGGAATGAGTAGGCAGGTGGCCCACGAGGTGGTTCGTGAGGCGAGCATGAGGGCCGATTCATCCGCAACGCATCTGCTGGACAGTCTTCTGGAGGAGAAGGAGGTGACCTCCCTCATATCAGAGGACGATTTAGGGAAGGTCATGGATCCCGAGAACTACATAGGGAAGGCACCTGAGATCGTGGAGAAGCAGGTGGCCAGGGCAGAGCTTGCCCTGGGCATCAAGATCTGATAGCCCTCAGGCCCCTTTCTCTTCCCCTTCATCATTATTCTTGGGAATCTCGTGGAAGTCACCCAGGTGCCCCTCGACATCCTCGAAGCCCGAAGGTTCCACCTGTATCATGACGTTAGTTCTGGGCAGCTCCCCCCGGATCTCATCTTCCAGGTGACTGCATACCCTGAAGG
Organism: uncultured Methanomassiliicoccales archaeon; assembly: GCA_964594225.1. Classification (GTDB taxonomy): domain Archaea; phylum Thermoplasmatota; class Thermoplasmata; order Methanomassiliicoccales; family JAAEEP01; genus JAAEEP01. Next base: position 918 of record CAZQLP010000087.1, on the reverse strand, counting down.
CATCATCTAACCTCACATCTGGCCTCATGACCAGGTGAAGGTCGATGAACCTCTCTGCCCCGGCCTTCCTGGTCCTCAGGGCATGGAAACCTTCGAAGTACTGGTGATGGTTCTCCAGAACCTCCTCTATTCTCTTGATGTCATCGGAGGGAAGCGATTCGTCAACCAGACCACCGCTGGCCTCTTGGGTAAGATTTACGGATGTCTTGATGATGAGCAGGGCCACCCCTATGGCCACGATGGGATCCAGCTCGTTCCAGCCAGTCAGCTGTATGGCCATCAGTCCTATGAATACCCCGACCGAGGTGAGGACGTCTGTTCTGAGGTGTAAACCGTCGGCCTGCAGTGCTATCGAGTCCTCCTCCCTGCCCACCTTCATCAATCTTCTGGATACCAGGTAGTTGATCACCGCGGACAGGGCCATGATACCTATTCCCACTGCGAGGAACTCGACCTCTGAACCCAATATCAACCTCTGTCCTGACTCGAAGATGATCACGATCGCGGCCACGAAGATCAGGATGGCCTCTATCACGCCAGCGTAGTTCTCGAACTTCCCGTGCCCGTAAGGGTGTCTCTCATCAGCTGGTTCCTCGGCCTTTCGTACCGAGTAGTTGGCTATCAGCGCGGCCACCAGATCGAGGGCGGAATGGATTCCCTCGGAGATCACGCTGACCGAACCCATCAGGAAGCCTGTAATGAACTTGAGGGCCACCAGGAAGGTGTTGCTGTACACCGAGAGCATAGCGGTCCTCTTCTTTCTCGAGGCCACGGTGAAGCCATAATGTTGAGGGGATAAAGGGATTTTCCCAATTGCTTGTATCTGTTCGAGGAAGATTATGAATACGCTGTACTTGCGCTGAATATTGGAGTCGGATATGAGGGGAAATTGGAGATGGATATGATCCATTTTCCTGC
>CAZQLP010000086.1:0-4914 GCA_964594225.1 uncultured Methanomassiliicoccales archaeon | reverse complement strand
CGTATCGGTTCGGTGCAGCCATTACCTTAATTCTGGTATCTATCATTGGCAATTCTTTTTCCCCCTATAGGGTTATTCTAACCCAGAATGAATTGATTTTCTGAGCTAAAAAGTTTTCTTTCTTTATTATAAAGGCTTCTCTCTCAACTATTAAGATTAGAACTTTATTATAAAGTCGCAAATCATTATAGTAACTTCCTTATATAAGTAACTTTTGGAGTTGTCAGGGTTGCCAACCTCAAACCTTGACCATCGTTCTTCTATGGTATGTAAAGTACCCACCGCATTCGGAACGATGGGGACAAAGAAATTCAGGGAAGGGGTTTCAGGGAGAGTGCTGTTCCAACCAGTATTCCGCGACCTCCTGGGGTGTCGCTATCCATACATCCCCCTTGCTCTTGATCAACTTGATCAGTCTGTCGAGCATCCTCATTCTCGACGGACGACCGATGGCCTGAGGGTGCATGACTATGGTAAACAGGGCGCCGGCCTCCCTTAGGCCCTCGAACTCCTCTGACCATATCTCGAATACCGATTCCTGACTGGCGATGCCGCTCTGATACTCCAGGGGTGGGAAGAAGTTGAACGCGAAGTATGTCCAGTCCATCGTGCACCAGTGAAAAGGTATCTCGACTATCCTCCCCCTCTCTCTCTCGTGTACGTATGGGACCTCCCATGCCATCATGTTGCTCTCGTAGATGAAACCCTTTTCCACCAGGAGGTCGAGCGTCCTTGAGCTGATATCGAAGGCAGGAGCCCTGTAACCCTTGGGCATCCTCCCAAGCGCATTCTCCAGGGCAGCGAGTCCCTTCTCCATCTCCTCCCTCTCCCCACTCTCGTCAAGCCTTGAGGGGTTGAGATGGGCGTAGCCGTGATGACCGACCTCCATCCCCTTCCTGTCCATCTCCTTCACCAGGTCGGGCCTGGTCTCTGCCAGCATCCCCGGAACGTAGAAGCATCCCTTGATGTCGTGTTCATCAAGGAACCTTAGGATGCGGGGGATGGCCACGTTGACCCCGTACTGTCCCATCGATAAAACCACTGGGTTGAAGTCCTCGCCTTCCTTGACCGCTCCGGTCCTTCTCATGATGTTCTTCCAAGAGATGTCGCTATCGCAATCAAAGGTCAGACAGACGGCACACTTGGCTCCGTTCTTCCACATGTTTATCATCGTACGAATACCGTGTCGTGGTTTATCTGATTTCCCATGAATCGACCCCAATCTGAACCCACCGCCATCATACGATAGTCGAAAGCGAAGCGACATCTTGGATATCGGAGCAAGCTCAGGGCATGTAGATTGAAATAACATGAGCTTCCTATTCCGGCTGTGTGAGATCAAGGTGCTCGCTTTCATACTGATTGCCACGGCCTCCTGTTCATCCTACGAGGTGAGGGATCACCTCCGGAAGATAAAGGCAGTGAAGGAGGCGGAAGTGACATTGGGCCAATATGATGTCATGGTTAAGGCGGAGATCGCCGATTCCAAGGCACTCGGAAAACTGGTGTTCGAGGAGATCAGATCGATGGAATGCGTGATAAGCACCACCTCACTCACAGTGCATAGTGAGAAGCGCGAAGGGGATGAGATAGATGCGTATGGTATTTACTGAAATGCTCAAGAACTGTGATTTTTTTTCACGGGAACTTCCTGACGACAATGTGATGGAATATCACTATGCCCCTAGGGCAAAAGAGCTGATCCAGATCGCTAAGGACGCAGACGTGCTATCTGTGTTCTTGTACACCAACGTCCCCCGAGAGGTCATTGATGAATTGCCTAATCTCAAGCTCATCATTACTCGGACCGTTGGTTTCGATCATATAGACGCCAAATATGCGCTCAAGAAGGGGGTAGAAGCATGTTATATTCAAGACTACGGGCCCCATGTTGTGGCGGAGCATACGTTCGCCCTCCTGCTGGCCGTTGCCAGGAACGTGGTTAGGGCGGACACCTTCGTGAAGAGCGGTCGAAGATTTCAATACGAGCCTTTTCTGGGATCAGAGATGAAGGACAAGACCATTGGAGTTATAGGAACCGGAAAAATCGGTGCCGAGGTCATAAGGATCGCCAAAGGCTTCGGGATGAAGGTGGTGGCATTCGATATCTACCAGAACATACCGCTGTCAGAGAAGTACGGTTTCAGCTACCTTGGTCTGGAGGAAGTGATCGAACAGAGCGACTACGTCACCCTGCACACCCCTTTGACCCCGAAGACGCATCACCTGATCAACAGCAAATCCATATCCAAAATGAAAGAAGATGCGATACTAATCAATGTGTCTAGGGGCAAACTCGTGGACACGGTAGCCCTGAAGGACGCTCTGGACTCAGGGCACCTGAGGGGAGCTGGTTTGGACGTGCTGGAGGACGAAGAAAATTTGTCCCGAAATCCCCTACTGATGGCTCCGAACCTTGTCATCACCCCCCATTGCGCATTCTTCACAAAGGAAGCCGTGTGGAGGAGATATGAAATCACACTTGACATCATAAAATCATTTAAGAAGGGGGAGGTCAAGAACAGGATAGATAAGGAATATTTCTAAGTACTGCAGCTTCAGTCGGGTAACCTCCCCAGTTTCCTCTTGAAGGCATATTTAAGCAGCGGAGGGGCTACCAGTGTGGTGGCCAGAGACATGGCGATGACTATGGTGAACATGTTGTTGCTTATCGCCCCGTACGACAGGCCGATGGAGGCCACGATGATTCCTACCTCGCCTCTCGGGATCATACCCACACCCACGATGACCGCGGACTTTTTCCCGAGCTTAAAGGCCCCGAACCCACAGCCCACGAACTTGGTGGCGATTGCCACCAGGGTAATTATGATGGCCAGGAAAGCCACGGAACCGAACGAGGTCACGTCGACCTGCATTCCCACGAAGAGGAAGAAGAACGGGACAAGGAACTCGGAGATCGACTCGAAGCCTTCCTGACATGGCGCTATGTCCCTCAGCTCCGCAAATGTCATGCCCGCCAGGAATGCCCCGATGATGGCCGCTAAACCGACGAAGGACGCGAGGGCGGAAAGACCGAAACAAACGATCAGTGCCAGGGCGAGTGGGGTGATCAGAGGCTTCCTCTTTTCCCTCTCCTTCCATGGAGTGAAGTGCTGAGGGGCCCATTTGCGGGCCCTGGGCAGGAACCTGGTCCCAACATATATCACGGCCAGCACGAAGAACACGGCCAGACCGGCCACGATTGCCACGTCCAGCAGATTGAGGGGTCCTCCGGCGGCTATCCCCACTACGATAGCTAACACGATCATGCCAAGAATATCATCTATGACCGCTGCGGCGATGATCACCTTGTACTCGATGGTATTGGTGAGGCTCATGTCCCTTATGACCCTAGCAGTGATGCCAACGCTGGTAGCGACCAATGCCGCTCCCATGAACAGTGCCTCAACCGGTTGATGGGTGGCGAATTCGATTATGATGTACCCCGTAGCGAAGGGGATGATCACTCCAAGAATCGCGACCAGGGTCGCCGTTCTGCCCACAATCCTGAGGTCGGAGAACCTGATCCCTAGACCCACGGTGAACAGCAGGAAGATCACCCCGAGCTCTGAGAAGATCTCGAACACCTCGAAATCGGTCTCGAGGCGCAGGAAACTGAACAGTATGGTGTTCCCGATCAGGATGCCCATGAGTATCTCGCCAATGACCGCTGGGAGACCAACTCTCTCGAAGAGGATGGCTCCCAGTCTTGCAAAGAGTACAAGAACGAAAAGCTGGAACAACACCCACTCGATATCCAATTGGGCACCTCAAATGTTAATCGAGTTTCCATATATAATGCTGATGAACTCCGATTCCCGATCGCTGTGAAACTCAGTTGGCATTCCCGATTCACGTTTGAACATTTGAATGTCCGCCCCTTTTCAAACGTTCATTCAATGTTCCTTTTACCCCCTATTAATCAATCAGATCTGACCGCAGGAATTGTCTTGAACCTCTGCCCTGAATGAATAGATCTCAACCGTATCGTAAGGAAAAGGGGTATACGCGGGTGCACCTCTACCAGCCCTCATGTCCTGCCCGCCAGATCGGGGCTCTTACCGAGTTTGAGCAAGGTGGGATGTGATACTATCTTGTTCTCCAACTCTAGTCATGTTCATTTGCTTGGACGGCATGATTTCGAGGAAGGGGATTCCCCGAGCATCAGGAGTAGAACATCGGTTGGCATACGGTATGACAGTGAGATGAGTTATTCAGGGAAGGCATTCATAGAATGATCATCGACTTGAATATACAGGTATTTACTGAGCCTTGAACAGGATTATCATTGTCAGATCACAAACCCAATGAGGTGGATGATTGCTAACCTCAAAGAATCCCGATCTCCTATCGCGCAATCCAAATGACATCATAGAAGAGGGGCACGAGTAACAGCTTTTTATACCATGATATTGTAGTCATAAGGGTACCAGTTAATCACGAGGTTTGAAGAGATGACGCTTTGGAAGGAGATACCGACGGGGAGAGATCCTCCAGATTTGGTGAACGTGATCATAGAGACCCCAAAAGGAAGCAAGATCAAGTACGAGATCTCGAAGGACTATCCGGTTATAACCCTGGATCGGGTGCTGCATTCTAGCGTCGTCTATCCCCTTGCATATGGACTGATACCCAGGACCTACTACAATGATGGGGACCCCCTTGATGCCATGGTCATGGTGAGCGAGGGCACCTTCCCCGGATGCGTTATCGAGGCAAGGCCGATCGGCATATTGAACATGGTGGACGAAGCGGGGGAGGACGATAAGGTACTGACCGTCTCCGTAGGAGATCCTAAATACTCAGAGATAAGGAGTCTGGATGATCTTCCACCACATCAGCTAACCGAGATAACGGAATTCTTTCACACTTATAAGAGGCTTGAAGAGGGCAAGAAGACCGCTCAGGCGTAAG
>CAZQLP010000085.1:0-4936 GCA_964594225.1 uncultured Methanomassiliicoccales archaeon | reverse complement strand
GAAGATGGTGTCGGGTGGGGTGGAGATCATTATAGGAAGGATACGGGATCAGGTCTTCGGGAACGTGGTCACCCTGGGCGTGGGGGGGTTCATGGCCGATCTGTTCCCACCGGTGGTCAGGTTGTGCCCCTGCACCCTCCAGGACTGCTTCTCTGCCCTGGAGGAGCTGAGACCACAGGAACTCCTAAACGGGTTCAGGGGAATGGAGCCGGTGGACAGGGAGGCCGTGGCCACGATAATGAAGCGGGTGAGCAGGATCGAGCTGGACGGATGGAGAATGGAGGAGATGGACCTGAACCCCCTGATCGTCAGGGGAAGCTCAATCAACATCGTGGACGCGCTGATCAGGAAGAGTCCGATGTGATCGGCGGAACAGGCGCGGCCTCGGGAAGCCCCGAGACCATCGGGGGGCGAGGGGTCATCCCGTTCTGGAGCAAACCTTGATCAACGGCGCTCATTTCCTGGGATTTGAGTACCACAACTTCTTACCGGCTAGGAACTCGTCCATGCCCTTCTTCCTGATCTTCCTCATGTTCCTGATGTGCGCATCGCCATGATTCGCCCTGAGGAAGTCGAAATCGGAGTAGGTCTCGAAGTCGTCGCATTCCCAGCATCCCTCGTATCCCGTCTTCTGGCAGCACAGGCGGACCCTGCAGCCGGGATTGCTGCCCCCTCCCTTGCAGGCCTTGTTGCACCGCAGCTTGACCATGCCCCCCAGGACCTCGTAGCAATCGGGGTACTTCCCGAACACGCTGAACATGGGTATCTTGGACAGCGAATCTGCGGTCACATCAAACCTGACCGCCCGCAGCTCCTTATCCCTTGATCTCAGTCCTCACTTTTCATCGAAATCAGAATGCCACCTGGTGAAGGCACCCCTGAACGCTATGACCAGGAGGGCAAGGACTCCGATCCCGAGTAAGGATGAGGGGTCGCTCTTGTACAAGTAGTAGCAGAGGAAACCGGCCGCCGCCAGGGACGCCAGGAAACCGATCAGGGGGAGGGCCAGCTTCCATCCATCGAACTGGCGATGGAGGTAGGCGGAAAGGTTTACCACCGAGAATATCAGGAGGAACAGCAGGCTGGAGAAGCTGGCGATCTGGCCCAGGCTTCCGGCCATCTGTATGATCATGGCGCTCGCCGCTATGAAGAGAACGAAGTAGACGGGGACTCCCCCCATCTCCCTCCTGATGAGCCGTTTGGGGAGCTGGTGATCGGATGCAGCCTGCTTCGCCAGCCTCCCTGAGGAGAACAGGGTGGCGTTGATGGCGGATGCGGTGGAGAACACCGCCGCAACCAGGACCATCACGAAGCCTATCTTACCGAGAACGGGCTCGGCGACGTAGGCCAGAACGATCTCCGAGTGCTCCGTGATCGTGGAATCGCTAACGGTGGCCGTGGTCACGAAGGCCACCAGCATGTAGATCACGGTGACCGCGATGATGGAAATCGTCACTGCCCGGGGGAGGTTCCTCCTGTGGTCCTCGATGTCCCCGTAATCGAAGGCCAGTAACTCGAAGCCCTCGTAGGCCACGAAGATGAGTGACGCGCCGGCCACCACCCCTCCCATCCCGTGCTCGAGCACGGGCAGCATCTCGTTCTGGTCGATCACCAGGAAGCCAACCGCCGCAACCAGGAGAAGTATCCCCACCTTGGCGTAGACAAGGATGTCCTCGCTGATCCTGGACTCCCTCACACCCATGAGGTTGATGATGACGAAGCCACCTATCACGAACGCTCCCAGCAGCCCGTTGAGGGCGGGGTCCAGGCCGATCAGCCTGCCGCCGTATGCCCCGAAGGTGTAGGCGTAGAGGGAGATGGTGAATATATAGCCGACGATCATGAACCAGCTCACCATCCCCTCCGCCCTCCTTCCCGCGGCCGCCCTCACGAAGCTGAAGCTCCCGCTCCTCCCCCCGAAGTTGATGGTGAGATAGGAGAGGGAGATGCCGGTGATGAGGGCGATGGCGCCGGCCAGCCCGAAACTGAGGAACGCGGCGTTCCCGCTCATCAGCACGGCCTCCCCCAGAACGGCGAAGATCCCTCCTCCCACCATCCCGCCGATCGCCATCCCCACCGCATCGACCAGACGGAGCTTGTCCCTGCCCTTCTTCTTACCTCCAGCCATTCTCTCCGATGGAAATATTGTTACCTGTAGAATATATCTTTCACGCCCTCGAATGTGATGGAATCATCCGTATGGAAAGGCCACTACGCCACTCGCTTGCCGCAGGGACACGCGATCGCGATGACGGGACCCCCCGGAAGGGACCCACCTGGAGTTCCACTCTGGTTGGCGCAGGGTCCCCGACCATCTCCCGGATGACGGCCTCCCTGTCCACCGAGGTCAACTCGCCCTCGGAGATCACCACGTCGAAGCTCTGGTCAGGGAGGTCCGGGGACTCTGCGGACATGACCATCAATTCGACCTGGTCCTCGAGCTTCTCTTTCTGTACCTTTGGCGACCCGTCCTCGACCGTCTGCTCGAGAGATGTCGATACCCGTGACCTGGCATCCGATCCTCTTAGCCAGGAAGCGGGCAGTTCTTTCGAGCCCGCAGCCCACATCTAGTACCCTGCGGTCCCTGGTCATGGAGCGCATCGCAGCCAGCTCCTCGGCCCCCTCCATACCACCGGGGTGAAGCATGTCCACGCTCACGCTGGCCATGCAACCCTCTACGTCCAACCCGTCCCCATCCCCGCAATCCATGAATCAGGAAATGATCCCTATAGGTCCTTACTGGTATCATTGAGGCCATCATCTGGCCAGGCTCTCTTCCGAATAGGGGTCCATGAGCTCGAACTCGCATCCCCCGATCTCCCGGGCGATGGACGTGAGCATTTATTTCGAGCCAGTATCCGCGGGTACCGACGAGAAGATCATCCGGAGACCGCCGGGGTCATGTGAACCGGTCAAGCGGTCCGACCTTCGCCCGATGCGCCCATCATTTAACCCTTCCCAGCGCCTCCTTGATCTCTTCGATCGCCTTCCTGCCCTGAGGGGTGTCCTCGATGAGGTAGAACACCGATCCGGCCATGAGCACCATGGCCCCCAGCAGTATGATCGATGGGGGCAGGTAGAGGATCATCACGAAGCACGAGACGGCCCCCACGACGGGGATCAGGGGGCCCAGAGGTATGCGGAAGTAGGACCTGCCCGACGGGATCTTCCTCTCGTTCCTGATCATGATGAAGGCGCTGATGTTCACCAGCATCATGGTCGCCAGGATCGAGACATTGGTTATGTTAATGATGAAGTCCAGGTTTCCATAGAGAATGAAGACCATGGAGATTATGGCCCCCGTTATCAGGGAGTTGACAGGCTGTCCTCCCCTGAGCCTGGCGAACCTGCCGGGCAGTTGCTTCTCCGCGGCCATCTCCATGATGATCCTGGACGCCCCCACGATGTTCGCGTTCGCGCAGGTGAGAGTGGAGATGGTGGCCGCGAAGGCCACGATCAGGCCGCCCACGGGACCGATGAGCACCACCGCCGCGTCGAACACGCTCTCGCTGCCGTAGCTGGGCAACCCGGCGGCGATCAGGGCCAGGATCACCCCCACGTAAACGAACATCACCAAGCCTATGGAGATGAGTATGGCCATGGGCACCTTCTTGCTGGACTCCTTCACCTCACCGGCCATCATGGCCGCCACCTGGAAGCCGGTGTAGGCGAAGAACACCATCGTGACCCCGGTGAAGATTCCTGCGGCCCCGTGGGGTGCGAAATCCGAGAAGTCGCTCGCCTGGAGGTACAGGAGACCGAACACCACCAGGCCGATCAGGATGATGACCTTGGTCACGACCAGCCCGATCTCGAACTTGCCGGCCTCGGACAGCCCCTTGAAGTTGAGGAGGGTGAGGGCCACCAGCCCCGCCATGGCCATGATCCTCGGGTCAAGGTTGATCCCCAGGAGCAGGTTGAGGTAGATGCCGAAGCCGATCAGCACGAAGGAGCAGGCGATCATCGAGAATGCGTACATGCCCCATCCCGCCAGGAATCCCGGGAAGTTCCCCATCAGTCTCCTGACGTAGAGGTACCCTCCCCCATCCTCCGGGAAGATGCTGGCCAGCATCGCGTAGGACATGCCGGAGAAGGCGATGATCCCACCGCAGATTATGTACGAGATGACGGCAGCTGGACCGGCGATATCGATCACGAGCCCGCTGAGCACGAACACCCCCGCGCCGATCATGGACCCCACCGCGAAGGCCACCGTGGCGAGCATTCCCAGGCCCTGGACCCGCTTGGTTTTGTCCCCGTAATCGCTGGATCCATCGGTCATGTTCGATCATCCCTTGCTAAGTGTCTCCGCACCTTTCCCCCCGTCCTGTCGGTCGAACATTGGAGCACCCCCTTATTTCAAGTTTCCATTGATGGCGAATGATGTCTTGCTGATGCCCTCCATCCCAGGTCAGGATGATGACACTGGCGAAAGGGTCGATCTCCTCGATGATCGTGGATACATTCATCGATGGACCGAAAACCGGGCATTCAACGGTGTGCCGCCCCCGATACGGGATGCCTCCTGAACCTGATACCCCCATGGTCCATGAGCCTGTACACGGCGATCTTCGTCTGATCCATGATCAGCAGGGCCCAGACCAACGACCAGGCCCAGACCAGGCCGGCAAGCTCCCATCCTATCGGGCTCATGAAAACCCCGTAGACGGCCATGAGGGTCGCGATGATCTTGGTGATCACCGCCGACCACAGGAGCAGCTTTCCCGGCCTGATCGACCAGAAGGGACCGCGTGTCCTGGCGACGAAGATGGTGAGGTGCCCCGCTACCGTCAGCTTGAGGAAGATCACCGTCTGAACGATGGCTGGATCGAGGGCGAGCCACTCCGTGACGATGAACAGCATGATGAAGCTGGATACCACCCCGACGAACCCGATGATGGTGGCGAGGGTGAGCACCTCCCGCATGTTCCATCTG
>CAZQLP010000084.1:0-5009 GCA_964594225.1 uncultured Methanomassiliicoccales archaeon | reverse complement strand
TTGAACCAGAGGAGAGGGCCCTGGCAACTCCGAAAACAGGAATGCCAGGGCTACTGTGGGGAAGTTCCATGATACGAGCACAAGTACAAAGGAGACAAGGGATGCCAGTATCGATAAGATGTACCCCTCTTCCTTCCAATATTGTCCGATAGTCCCACCGTGGGCAGTTCCAGCATGATGATGGTGGCAGAGAAGATGGCTGTGGTAGTACCCCCATAAGGTCCAGGTCCTTTTTCAGCTGGATAAGGACCATTATGAAAAAGAACAACCCCATGATGAACCAGTGCAGGGACTGATTCAAGATGTAGACGAATTGGATGTTCTTCCTAAGAATGATCACGCACCCCTTATCTGGTAAATCTAAATCTATCTTGAAGAAGTAACCTGGGTCGACCGTGAGGTTCACTCGGACGATTCAACGGAATCCGCATCGACGGCCGGGATCTTGTCTGATCTGCCCACCTTCTTGAGGCTCCAGCTGACAAGCTTGTCGGCGGAGAAGTGCTTCACGAACTCCTCGATGCTGTGACGCTTCAGCCACCATAAGCCAACAGCAGATATCGTCAGCGCTCCCAGAATATCGGAGATCATGTCCTGCATGGTGTCAATGAATGACATGTACTGCATCGTTGAACCCAGTATCTCATCGCTCATGAGTTCGTATATCTCCCACCCAACGCCAAACGTGCATGTGAAGGCCATCGTGAACAGCACGATGAAGGCGGGGGTGAGCCTGATCGTGCGTCCGTACCTTTCCAGGTACACGAGGAAGAAGAAGGCGACGTAGGCAACTATCACAGCCGCCACGTAATGGGCCACCTTGTCCCACCAGTCTATGAAAGTATCGTAGAGGCCGAAGTAGATCCCGATATCGTGCATCATCAGCACGCTCGAGATGGCCAGGACGATGGGAATGGGGAAGATGTAGATGCCCTTCCGCCCCATGATCAAGAGTACCGTCAGTCCCAGCACCGCCAGAATGTAGGGGAAGAAGGTGAGGACGGCGTTCTCTAACCCTCCCTTGGAGGAGTGGTACCAGTAATCCAGGGCTAGAATGGAGTATGCCAGTACCCCCGTCAGGATGAGCATGGTCCCCAATATGATAAGGCGGTACCAGGTCTCCCTCCTCATCTCGATCCCTCCTCATATCCATTGAAAGGTATGGACCCTCGCATGAACACCATGATCACCCACAGGCCCAGTATAATGAAACCGATGTCGGTGATGATGAACATCATCCACCTGTTGTCGATGATTAGGGTGTTGCCTGATAGGGTGTCGAACAGCAGGAGGGTCAGGATGATGAGCGTCACCAGGAACAGGGCTATGAACAGTGCGGACATCACGGCCATGCTGGCGTTCATCTCAAGCCTGGTATGCGACGTCATTGAGATCACGATAGCGAACCCGGTGGTCAAGCAGGCAGCCGCGATGCCGAGCTCCTTGAGCCTGTACCCAACGTCCTCCACATAGAAGTTGAACAGCAATGAAAGCATCAGCGCGATGATCGTTGCGAACGCCAGTGATTCGATCAGTTCAATGTTCTGGTCGGTCCTCTGGACCATTTCCCTTGCAAGGAGCAGGGCCAGGATGCCTGCCAGGAGCCAGACCCACGGATCGAGTGAGAGAAGTGAGACCACGAATAAGGCCACCGCGAGCACTAGCATCACCGGAATGCCCTTCCGGTGCCGACCGTTCCTGTCCAGTACATAACCCCCCGGATTAGGTTGTAAATAATTTCATTTGCAAGGGAGGTATAAATGCTTTGGTTATTTGGGCATCATTCTCAGCGGTGATTCTCAGCAACATCTATCGTGCTTGATGACGATTGGTCGGTCAGGTAAGGTTCGCAGTCCCGACTGGTCTGATCTCAATCAGCAATTGAGCGTGTTCTTGGATTGACCAACATCGACGTCCACGAAGGCTTCTGCTTCACGATGGAGGTTGAAATCCCAAATCTCCCCGACTGCTGTCGCTGTGTTCATCACGGCGGCTGCTAGGACTGTCCCTACTGCCAATCGAACCTTCACCAACGATTTCCGGCTACAGAGCTCGTCTCCCGGTCCCGGTACCTATGGGGAAGAGATAACAGGTATTCTCCCGTTCGCCTGATGATCATGGCGGCAAGGTCCCGAATCCGGAATCAATGTCATCTTCTGATACCTTTTTATGCAAGTTAGCTCATTGGGCGGAACCAATATCTTGGACGGGAATTTCTGTCTTGCCTGAAGGGGTCGTTTAGATGGAGCCGAACATCAGGGAAAGGGTGCGGAGAGCCAAGCGCGCCTCGATACTCCTCGCCAGCAAGGGCGCGGAGGAAAAGGACCGGGCGCTAGAGGCCATGGCCGATGCCCTCGACTCCAGTAGGGAGAGAATCCTGGCCGAGAACTCCCTGGACGTCTCCGCCGCGCAGGAGATGGTCACCAGGGGGGAGATGGGTAGGGCCCTGCTCAAGAGACTCGTGATCACCGAATCAAAGATAGATGTGATGGTGGCAGGCATCAGGGACGTCATCTCCCTTCCGGATCCCGTTGGCCGGACCGTTGATTCCCTTGAACTCGATAGCGGTCTGGAGCTGTATCGGGTCAGCTCCCCCATAGGCCTCATTGGGGTGATATTCGAGTCCCGTCCCGACGTCATTCCCCAGATCATGTCCTTATGTCTGAAGAGCGGCAACGCCATTGTCTTCAAGGGAGGCAGCGAGGCGATGCGTTCCAACAGGGTGCTGTTCGATATACTGGTGGAGGCGATAGGCTCGATCGAGGGGATGCCGTCGGAGGCGTTCCAGCTAATGGAGACCAGGGGGGACGTGAGCGCAATCCTTGAACTGGATCAGTTCATCGACCTTCTGATTCCCAGGGGATCGAATCAGTTCGTCAGGTACATCCAGGATAGCACCCGCATTCCAGTGCTTGGGCACGCGAGCGGCATCTGCCACGTCTACGTTGACAGCGAGATCGATCTCGAGATGGCGTGGAGGGTGTGCCTCGACTCCAAGGTGCAATATGCGGCCGCCTGCAATGCCATGGAGACGCTTTTGGTCCACAAGGATGTCATGGAGGAGTTTCTCCCCGAAATGGCCAGGCAGCTGATCGAGAATGGGGTGGAGCTCCGATGTGACGGCAGATCACTGGAAGTGCTCTCTGGCATCGGGAATATTGACGAGTTCGACCCGGTCTCCGCCACGGAGGAGGACTGGAGCACGGAGTACAACGATCTCGTGCTCTCTATTAAAGTCGTGGATTCCATGGAGGAAGCGATCGACCACGTGAACACATACGGGTCACATCACACCGACGCCATCGTGACCACCGATGCCGAGGCGACAGCGAGATTCGCATCCCTGGTGGATTCCTCCAGCGTCATGGTTAACTGCTCAACCAGGTTCGCGGATGGTTACCGGTACGGGAAAGGGGCAGAGGTGGGCATAAGCACCAACAAGGTTCACGCAAGGGGCCCGGTGGGCATGGAGGGGCTGATGATATACAAGTACGTGTTGATCGGGGACGGGCACGTGGTGGAGGATTACTCGGGTGCTCAGGGGAGAACGTTCACGCATCGTCGTCTCGACCGTTCGTACCCGTTTAGAGAGTGATCTCATGTCAAGGAGAGAGCTGTTGGGCGAGATTCAGGTCGTGGTCATCAAGATTGGCACGAACTCCATGATGAGGAACGAGTTCCAGGTGGACCGGAACTTCATGGATGACCTGGCGAGGCAGGTGAGGGACCTCATGGACCGTGGGAAGCAGGTAATCCTGGTTTCCTCGGGGGCAATAGGGCTGGGGCTTGGCGCCATGGGGGTTCAACCTAAGCCGTACGAGATACCCATACGTCAGGCCGCGGCCTCGGTGGGGCAGGGTATGCTGATGAGGGAGTGGAGAGAGTCATTCGACCGAGTGGGGCTCAGGGTGGCACAGATACTCCTCACATACGAGTTCTACTCTGACAGAGAGACTTACCTTAACCTCAGGAACAACATCTACACGCTGATGGAGTACGGGGTGGTGCCCATCATTAATGAGAACGACGCCGTGTGCACCAAGGAGATCGAGGCGGTGTTCGGGGACAACGACACCCTCTCCGCCATGGTCGCCAGCAAGATCGAGTCCGATCTCCTGATCATCCTCTCGGATATCGATGGGCTGTGCGACAGGAACCCCAGGCTCTGCAAGGACGCCAAGTTGATACCCCTTGTCGAGAGCATAACCCCGGAGATAGAGAGAATGGCCGGCGATCCAACCGACACCAAGGGGGTGGGCGGGATGCGAACCAAGATCCAGGCGGCCAAGATATGCTGCATGTCCGGCTGCATGATGATTATCGCGAACCACTCCATTGATGGGGTGGTGACGGGGGTGGTCGACGGGGAGGAGATCGGGACACTCTTCCTCTGCCAGGAGAAGGTGGACAAGAACAGGAAGCGCTGGATAATGCTGGCTAACCCCCATGGTCAGATAGTGGTCGACGAGGGGGCCATGAGGGCCCTTACCGCTGGTGGCAACGGGCTCCTTCCCTCCGGGGTGATGGAGGTCGAGGGAGAGTTCGACCGGGGCGACATCGTGGAACTGGTCAACGGCGGCAGGGTTTTCGCCAAGGGGATCACTGACTATCGCTCGGACGAACTGGAGAAGGTCAAGGGAGTCCATTCCAATCAGGTCGAATCGATACTTGGCTATAAGAATTACCGCAACACCATCAGACACGAGAACCTGGCGTTGCTTCCCTAGGTCGAACGTTCCCTCAACTTCTTGAGGAGCACCGGCACGATTTCCCCGACGTCCCCGACGATGCCGAAATCCGCCACCTTGAAGATGGGTGCCTCAGGATCCTTGTTGATCGCCACTATGATATCCGATGAGTTCATTCCCACCAGGTGCTGCACCGCGCCAGAGATGCCCAGGGCGAGGTATAGCCTCGGGGTCACGATCTTTCCGCTCTGACCGACCTGGAGGGAAGGGGGCATCCATCCCAGCTCCACAAGGCTCCTGCTGCTGCAGACCGTGGCGTCG
>CAZQLP010000083.1:0-5092 GCA_964594225.1 uncultured Methanomassiliicoccales archaeon | reverse complement strand
TGTGGGTTCTGGTTCTGGTGTGGGTTCTGGTTCTGGTGTGGGTTCTGGTTCTGGTGTGGGTTCTGGTTCTGGTGTGGGTTCTGGTTCTGGTGTGGGTTCTGGTTCTGGTTCTAACTGGATACCAGCCTCATCCACCTTTCCCTCGAGAACCGCCTCCCTTCTCTTAAGTATCCCTTCCCTCGTGGTAAGGGAGCCTTCACGGTCGTTTAGCTGGATTTCCCAGTCCACAAACCGCTTCTGGTCCTCCATGACCAGCGCCTTGCTGTCCGCGAGCAATGATTCCTGTTCCAACAGCAGATTCTCCTTGGCAACGAGCTCCTCCCTCTTGGCGGTCATTTCCTCCAAGATCTTCGAGAGCTGCATCTCGTCATTCAGGAGCTTCTCCTCCAGCTCCGCGATCCTCGCCATCATGTCTCTCAGCTTGGTCTCGTGCTCGGTGGTCGACTCGAAGAGCGTGAGAACTTCCTGCTCCTTGCCAGTGACCTCGGCCTCCCGCTTCTCCAGCGCCTCACGGTCCGTGAGAAGCTCATCCTCACGCTGCCCCAATTCGGCCCCCAGGTTCTCCAGCCGTTCCTCGGTTTCCTTGACCTTCACCTCGCGCGGTCTCAGCTCGGTCTCGCGGTTGCCGAGATCGGTCTCCTTGGAGTCGAGCTTCTGAGTCCGCTCCTCAAGGGCCCTCTCCTTCTGGTTAAGGTCGTCCCCCCAGGAATCAAGTTTCTCTTTGCGCTTCTTGATCTCTTCTTCCTGGATCTTAATCTTGTCCTTGAATTCCTCGATCACGTCCCAGATGGGAACCTCACTGTTAGACACAGAAACTCCTCCATCACTCAATTGAAATCAAATGAGATATTGTCAATCCCGGTTCGTATCCCCACGTCCACATAAGTACTTTTCTTGATCATTATCGATTTTTCATCAGACCAGCGACGGTCCCAAGATGGTGAGATTATCTTCCCCCACCTCGATGGTGTGCTTCTCCATGCTGTGCTGACAGGCCCTCATCTTCTCCACTCTCATGTACCTGGCCAGCTTTCCCCTTGACCTGTCGAGGCCAAGCTCGATGATGCCGTCCACCAGGAACCCCTCGTTGCCGAGAAGCTCGGAGGGATCCCCAAGGGACCTCTCCATGACTATGAACGATATCAGGTTCATGTCCCTCAGTGCCTTGAAGAAGTAGAACATCTTCCGCCTCATGCCGTTGACATTCTCCATGAGGGAGTAAAGCGCACCAAGGGAGTCCAGGGTGAACACCGTGAACTTGTCCCCGTTCTTCTTCTTGAAGTAAGCGAGCATCTGCTCGATGAACTGGGTGTAGTCGGTGGGTGCGTCGGCCTCAACTATGTCGTCGATCTCCCGCAGATCCGTGAAATCGGATATCTGAAGATTCGGGTTCACCTCAAAGCCCAGGCTCTTCATGTTCTTAAGGTGGCTTTCTGCGGTCTCCTCGAGCGTGACATAGAGACCTACCTCATCGGATTTACCTAGATAGGTGGACAACACGGAATAGCAGAAGCTGGTCTTCATCGAGCCGGGAGGCCCGGTCACCAATATCACCTTTGGGGGGTCGATGTCAGTCCTGAAGATCTTCTCCATGCCTTTAATCGAGTTCTTGAACATGGTGGATCACCGTTAGATGGAATTTCAACAGTATGCTCTTTAATAAAGCTTTCCAGCTAGGTTTTGAGAAGTGATACTTACCGATTGAGATGATGATGGAGGAAGCCCGCTGGTTTCCCGGTCATTCCTGGTTCTCACGCCCCGAATCATGGAGGGAATCGAGTTCGGCGTCATCCCCCTCGGCATGGGCCTCGATCATGTCCTCATCGTCGATGGCCAGCCTGGCTAAGGCGCAGACGGTGTCGCCCTCCCTGAGCTTCATGATGGTGACGCCCTGGGTCGCCCTGCCCGTGAGCCTGATCTGGTCGACGGGAACCCGGATGATCATGCCGTGCTGACTTGTCACGATCAGCTCGTCACTGTCCGCGACCTCCTTCACCGCGACCACGGGACCATTCCTCTCGGTCGTCTTGATGGTGATGACCCCCTTCCCGCCGCGCTTCGTCTTCCTGTAATCCTCCACCCTTGAGAGCTTCCCGAAGCCGTTCTCGGTAATGGTGAGCAGGATCGAATTGGGGGTGACAACGGCCATGGATACCACCTCATCCCCCTCAGAGAGCCTGACACCTATGACCCCCCGCGCAGGGCGGCCCACGAAGCGGACATCGGACTCCTGGAACCTTACCGCCTGGCCCCATTTGGTGCCCAGGACGATCTCCTTGTCCCCGTCGGTTAGCTTGGTCTCCACCAGCTCGTCGTCCTCGTCCAGGTTGATGGCGATTATTCCGGTACACCTCACGTTGGAATAGGCCGAGAGCGGGGTCTTCTTGATGATCCCTTTTCGGGTGGCGAACACCAGGAACCTTTCTTCATCGAACTCCGAAACGGGAATGGTCTCCCTGACCATCTCGCCCTCCTCCAATCTTGGAAGGAGGTTGACGATTGGCTTGCCCTTGGCGTGCCTGCCCCCCACCGGAAGCTGGTACGTCTTCAGCCAGTAGACCTTCCCATGATTGGTGAAGAACATCAGGTAGTCGTGGGTCGAGGTGACGAAGAGATCGGTGACGCGATCCTCCTCCTTGGTCTCCATGCCAATGAGACCCCGCCCGCCTCTCCTCTGGCCCTTGTACGTGTCGAGGGTCACCCTCTTGATGTATCCATCCTGGGTGATCGTGACCACCATGTTCTCGACCGGGATGAGATCCTCAATGTCCGTGTCCAGGGCCTGCTCCACTATCTCCGTGCGCCTCTCGTCCCCGTGTTCCTCCCTGACCCCCAGTAGCTCCTCCTTGATTATCGTTCTCACCCTTTCCGGACTCGCCAGTATGTCCTCCAGGTCAGCAATCTGCCTGAGAAGCTCCTCGAACTCCGTTTGAAGTGACTCGATCTCCAGCCCCGTGAGCTTCTGGAGTCTCATGTCAAGTATGGCCTTGGCCTGTTCCTGGTCGAGATCGAACCTATCCATGAGCCGGTCCCGGGCCTCTTCCGCGTTCTCCGATGACCGGATGATCTGTATGGTCTCGTCGAGGTTGTCCACGGCGATCATCAACCCTCGCAGGATGTGCTCCCGCTTCCGGGCCTGCTCAAGCTCGTATTTGGTCCTCCGTATGACCACTTCCTTCCTGAAATCGATGAAGTACTGGATGGTGTCCTTGAGGGAGAGCGTCCTGGGTTCGTCATCGACCAGGGCGATGTTGATCACACCGAAGGTGACCTCCATCTGGGTGTGGGCGAAGAGCTGGTTCAGTATCACGTCGGGTATCACGTCCTTCCTCAGCTCTATGACGATTCGCATCCCCTCGCGATCCGACTCGTCCCTCAGGTCTGTGATACCCTCCAGCCTCTTGTCCTTGACCAGCTCTGCTATGCTCTCGATCAGGTTGGCCTTGTTGACCTGGTAGGGGATCTCGTTGACTATGACGCGGTTCCTGCCCTCCAGGTCCTCGATCACGGCCCTGGCGCGCACCTTCATCCTCCCCCTGCCCGTGGAGTAGGCCTCAATGATGCCGTTGATGCCGTAGATTATCCCCCCAGTGGGGAAGTCCGGACCCTTGATGAACCGCATGAGGTCAAGGGTGTCCGCCTCGGGGTTGTCCACCAGGTGCACGATGGCATCCACGGTCTCGCGGAGGTTGTGCGGCGGTATGTTGGTGGCCATTCCAACGGCGATGCCGCTGGATCCGTTCACCAGGAGACTCGGAAGTATAGTGGGTAGAACCACCGGCTCCTGGAGCGACGCGTCGAAGTTGTCGACGAAGTCCACGGTGTCCTTGCTAATGTCCGCTAGCATCAGCTCGGCGATCCTGGACAGCCTCACCTCGGTGTAACGCATTGCCGCCGCTCTGTCCCCATCAACGCTGCCGAAATTGCCCTGGCCGTCGACCATTGGATAACGCAGAGAGAAGTCCTGTGCCATGCGTACAAGTGAGTCGTAGGCTGCTATATCACCATGAGGGTGATAGCGGCCGATGACATCACCCACGATCCTGGCGCTCTTCTTGTGGGGTTTGTTATAGGTGTTGCCCATGGCGTGCATGGCGTAGAGTATCTTCCTGTGGACGGGCTTCAGTCCGTCCCGGACATCCGGCAGGGCCCTGCCAACGATCACGCTCATGGCGTAGTCGATGTACGACCTCTGCATCTCGTCCTCGATGGGTCTGTGAACGATCCTGCCTGTGTCTTCCTCCATCTGACCACCTAGATATCGAGGTTCTCCACTTCCTTGGCGTGTTCGATGATGAATTCCTTCCTGGGCTGGACCTGATCACCCATGAGCGTGGTGAACAGCTCGTCCGCCCGCACCGCGTCCTCTATGGTGACCTTCTTCATCGTCCTGCTCCCGGGATCCATCGTGGTCTTCCATAGCTGGGTGGGGTTCATCTCGCCCAGGCCCTTGTATCTCTGGATGGAGGCGCCTCTCCCAAGGTCCTGGCTGGCCTCTATCCTCTCCCTCTCGGAGTAGGCGTACCTCTCATTCTTGCCCCGGTAGACGCGGTAGAGGGGGGGCTGGGCTATGTAGACGTGTCCGTTCTCTATCACGGGCCTCATGTACCTGAACAGCAGGGTGAGCAGAAGGGTGCGAATGTGCGCACCGTCAACGTCAGCATCGGTCATGATGATGATCCTGTGGTACCGGAGCTTCTCCAGATCGAAGTCCTCCCCAATGCTGGTTCCAAGGGCGGTGATCAGGTTCCTGATTTCGGTGTTCTTAAGGATCCTGTCCATCCTCGCCTTCTCCACATTCAGTATCTTCCCCCTCAAAGGGAGGATGGCCTGGAAGTTGCGATCCCTTCCCTGCTTTCCGCTTCCCCCGGCACTGTCACCCTCCACGATGAACAGCTCCGACCTCGACGGGTCCTTCTCGGAACAGTCGGCCAGCTTGCCCGGCAGCGAGGTCGATTCCAGGAAGCTCTTCCTGCGGGTCAGCTCCCTGGCCTTGCGGGCGGCCTCCCTGGCCTGCTTCGCCAGGACCGCCTTGCCTATCGACACCTCCGCCACCTTGGGATTCTCCTCTAGGAACTCGAAGAGCTTCTCG
>CAZQLP010000082.1:0-5225 GCA_964594225.1 uncultured Methanomassiliicoccales archaeon | reverse complement strand
CGTGACCGCTACAAGGAACCTGCAGACGAAGAAGCAGCGGTTCATGATGATGTCCCTGCTGTCAGTCTTCATACCATGCGGCGCGCAGCTGGGGATCATGTTGGTGCTGATCCCCGAGTACGCTGGATGGATAATGGTGTTCCTGCTAGTCGGGTTCTTCGTCTTCGGATACCTCATGAACAGGTTGATCAGGGGAAGCACACCGGAGATCCTCATGGACGTGCCGCCGTACAGGATGCCCAAGCTTGGCATAGTGTGTGGCAAGCTGTGGATGAGGCTAAGGGGTTTCTTCACCACCGCTATACCGTTCGTCCTGCTGGGCGTGGTCATCGTTCAGATCTTCTACCTGACAGGATTCATGGATTCCCTTGCGGACCTGTTCGGTCCACTGCTCACTGGCTTCTTCGGGGTCCCGGAGGAGGCCGTGGCGCCCCTGGTCGCGGGATTCCTCAGGAAGGACCTGGCGATCGCGCAGCTCGAGAACATCGAGATGACCATGGGCCAGATGATCACTTCCATAGTCATGATAAGCCTGTATTTCCCGTGCCTGGCCACCTTCATCATGATCCTGAGAGAGGGCTGGACCGAGGGGTTCAAGGGGGTGGTCACCTACCTGGCCGGTTCCCTGGTGGTGCTTGCCGCGGTCCTGTTCATATGGACGGGGGTGCTGAGGCTGATACTGATGCTGGGAGGGGTACAGTGATGGAAACGAGCTACTCGTACGGAAGGATATACTATGCCATTCTGGGAGCCGCGGCCTTCGCGCTGGGCGGCGCCCAGCTGGTTCTGGGGTTGAGCGGTAACGAGCTAACGATCGGTCCCATGGTGATGTCGGGGGAGTTCATGCTGTGGAGGGGGGTCATACTCCTCTGCGCCGGGGTGCTGTTCCTCCAGTCCCTGAGGGACTTCCAGGACATACACCAGCAGGGTAGGATGGTAATCGCCTCCGCGATGATATGGATAGTAGCGGTCATGGAGATATTTGCCCTCGTGACGGGCGCGATACCAGGCGACGGAACGTGGTTCAACACCTGGGGAGGGTTCATTGAGGCGGTCTCGCCCCCGTACATACCGTCCCTGATGCTTCTGCCATTCACCCTGGTCACGCTATACTACATCAAGCTGGAGCGTGACAGCAGGGCGGTGACGGCATGAGCAGGATGGCCAGGACGCTCCAGCTCCTCTTCCAGGGAAGAACAGTGTCGGAGATCGGTGCCGATCTGGGCATGAGGGGCGAGGCGGTGGGGGCCATGATCGACCATTTGGTCCGGGAAGGCTACCTCTCCTCCATTCAATGCGGGGGATGCGGGTTCTGCACTGGCGGTTGCTCGTGCAAGATCGAACAGAGGATATTCACCCTCACACCGAAGGGGGACGCCTGAGGTCGATGGGGTAGAGCCCGTCTAAGAACCTATTCCGAAACCTTCTGCCTCTTCGTCCTTGAAGGTATCATGTCTTGACCGGGAGCTCGATTCCAATCTCATCGGAGCTGCTGGGCCAACCTACGATGCCCAGCTTGGCGATCTCGTAGACCTCGTCCCAGTTCACAGCGGTCTCCACGCAGCCGTCCCTGAGCTGAACGACCCCCTGAGCGGGAATTCCATACCCATCCATCATCTCCAGTCCCTCGCGTATCTCCATGAGGCATCCCACGCCCAGAACGGCCTTGAACCGGTACTTCTTCATCATTCTCTTGATGACGGTGGAACCGGGTGCGATGAACACCCTGTAGCCCATGTCCTCAAGACCCTTCTTCCCCTCCTTGATCGGGCAGGCACCGCATCCAACGCAAACAAGCCCCTCCGGTCCCAGCTTGGCGGGACATTTCATGGATCTGAGGCATTGGGGCAGGAAGATCACCCTGTCCTCCACCGGAGTGGAGGCGAACGCCTTCTTGTTCATCTTGTTGCGGAGCGTTATGAAGAATATGGTGAGGTCCTTCTTGTCCATTCCTAGGAGCTTGCAGAACCCCCTGGCGACCGAGCCCACCACTGCCAGGCCTGGTTTCAGGAGCCAGGGGAAGTAGAACTTGCCCTTCCTCGTCGAGACCACTATGAGAATGCCTATAGTGAGCCCGAGCAGGAAAATGCCCAGTAGGACCAGGACGGTGATCTCGCCTATGAGGACCAGAAATCCCTCCCACGAAAGGAAATCGAGGAGCATCGTCTATAATGATGGAGAACAAATATAAAAGGTAATCCCCCAAGGGAAACGTACAGCAGGGGCAGCCCCATCCCGGAGCGGGTCCATTTTCTTGTCGCGTTCCAGGCGATGGACAAGCCTACCATGTCCTCCAGAGGGCAATGGACCGTGTCATTTTCCACGGAGATGGTGGGGGTGATTCCGGCCGTCCTCGCTTCCTGAATGATAATCACATGGATAAGTTGAAGGAAGCGTCATTCAATAATCGAGACTTGGAGTTCGGACGTGTGACCAGGCTGGACGATTACCTGTCGCCCCTCGAGGAGGGGGAATGCGAGGTGATAGTGGAGAAGGAGGAGGTGACCGAACCCCTCGACGGTTGGGAGAAGTCCACCTTCAACCTTCCCACTCCCGGGGTGATCGCAAGCTACAGGAAGGGCCGGTACCACGTCCACGAGACCAAGAAGGACTGGAGGGTCCACAAGGACCGCTACGACCCCAAGGACCATCCCTTCATGCACCTGGTGGACGACGCCCCCCTAGTCTTCCTGCTGGGAGGGACGTTCAACGCACTGCTCTTCGAGACGAAGCATTCGTTGAGCAAGGACCCCATGCAGTTCCTGAACGAGCACAGGGTAGCCTGGCAGATCCTCCTGATAACCGGGATGGCCATGATCCTGATCGGGGGCTACGTGGGGTTGGATCCCTTCACGGTCTTCTTCACGACCCTGGGGCTCGCGATCCCGGTGATCATCCTCGCCTTCGCTGCCCTGCTGGTATACAACGGCCTGAGGGTCAGGCCCTTGGGGTGGGATACCCTGAAGAGGATCAGCTTCGGAATGGGCCTCGCGGTCATAGGGGTCATGACAATCTTCCTGGATCTGGTGTGGATAGTCGCCATCTTCATACTGATCATCGCCATATGGGGGTTCACGAGCGCCATCGTCTCCCTCAAGAGGACGGTGCACGGCAGGATCGCCACCCCCAAGGGATTCCGTAAGCGGATGTTCCTGGGGCTCCTGTCACTGCTGCTTGGCCTTCTCGTCATCTTCGCCCCCGCCGCCGTGGTCGCCATCCTCATGTACGTGGTCGCCATCGTGATCATGCTCATTGGCGTCTCCATGATCATCGACGCCCTCGGCCTCAGGAATGCGATGAAGCAGCTCAACATCCAGGAGCTGATCTCCTCGGAGCTCTCCAAGCTCGAGGGGGGTCCATAGGAAGGCGAGGGCGAATCCCAGGATAGGGGCGAGTGACCGGGCACCCAGATGACGGCGAGGAGGTACCCGACGCAAGCATGTGCGAACGCCCATGCTCCCAATCTCTGTGCGTATCAAGGTTCCAGGGAATTGAATGAATCTGTCATTTGGCCGCGGCTCGATCTATTCCTTCCTGACCACGAACCTGTGGTGCTCCCCGTCCTCGGGGTCCTGGACCCTGAACTCCTCGATGTCCAGGCGCACCAGGGCGTACTCCTGCTCCTCGAGGGGGTCGAGGCGGTCGTTGAAGAACGGTATGACCTTCACGACCTCCTTCTTGGCCTCCTCCGCTTCCACGATGACCGCTCTGCCGCTGGCCCGTATCGACCCCCAGCTCTCCCCCACCTTGACCCCGTAGAAGAACTCGAAGCGGTCGTTCTTGGTGAGCTGCGCCACCTTGTCCCTGGATCTGAAGGTGACGAAGTAGTATTCCTGACCGTCAGCGATGAGCGAGACCACCCTGACCCTGGGCTGATCGTCTTCCACGGTCGCGAGGCTGATGAGGCCGCCGTCACTCAAGAGATCGTACACCTGCTGGAGATCCATTGGCATCTAGACCACCACCTCGTAATGGAGCATCATCCGATTAGTCAGTTGTGGATGAGCTCGGTATTTGAGAAAGAAATCAATACAGGAACCTACCGATGACGAACCGGTCAACCCGAATCATCCTTCATCCTCGAGCGGACCAGCTTTTCTCTGTCGATGCTCTCTACATTCCCGCTGTACGAATAATGGTATCCCTCCATGATCCGCTTCTTCCGCTCCGCGAAGGTGATCTTCTTGGACATACCGTACACCCTGGACGAGCTGGTCAGCGGCGTGGAGTGATCACTCGGTCGAGTGAACTATAAGAGAATGTCATGCTCGACATCACCTGAGGTCAACGGTCACCTTCCTGCAAGCGCGGCCCAGGCTTCTAGACCCCCCTCCCTGGGAGATGATCTTCATGGCCATCTCCGCGTCCTCCACGACCGCCCCTCCCAGAAGATCAACACCGTGCTCCCTGAATATCGGCGTGATCGATGTCGAGGGGCCGAGAATGGCGACCGTCCTCGCGTCCCTGCAGAGCTCCAGCAGATGATCGATGGTGCTGTTGATGATGGAGGTACCCGTGATGATGGCCACATCGGCCTCCGGCAGCTTGTGTTCCATGGCCCGCTCGGGAAGAATGTTCGCCCCCTCTCTGCTTCGGTCGAAGATCATTAGGTCTACATCGTCGGGGAGCCTCTTCACGGTGGGCTCGAAGTACCCCACCATGCCGACCTTGTCGCCCTTCTCCAGGTCAAGGAATTCCGTGAGGTCTCCCTCCTTTCCCTTGACATCCTGGTTAAGGAGGGCGTTGACGGTCGCGAGACCTACTGACGAGAGGACGAGATCGGAGTTGCCAAGAAGCTTCGCAAGCTCCCAGGCATCCCCCTCGAGATCGCCTGCATCGTCCACGAACTCGCAGCAATCCTCCGTCTCGTTCCGGAAGCAGTAGGCCATGCCCAGGCCACCGTCGTCGAGCATGACCGCTGCGTACCCGAGTCCGATCCTGACGTCGATGGCGACCTTTCCCTGCAGGTCTGCCTTGACCGATGAGAGTATTTCGTCCGAGATCATCCGTCTCTCTCCGTTGATCCGCTGCAATTCATTGGACCTCATTCTTCTTCAATGAGCATTATTCTTCCCCCTCGGCGGGAGGTTGTCCATTCCTTCGGAAATGGAAACATTTCAGTGAACTTCAATTATTTATTATTTGAATGAGATCTTTACTTCTCGGGTCCAGCGATCCCCTCTGTTCCCTCAATCATCTTGAGTGTTGCTTTGGGCACTACCTCT
>CAZQLP010000081.1:0-5259 GCA_964594225.1 uncultured Methanomassiliicoccales archaeon | reverse complement strand
AACAGTCTCATGTCTTTTTCTGAGAATTCAATAATGCCTAGCGTAGCTTATTGATTTTCCTATCAAAACATTCTTGCCAATTTAAACCTGACTGTAAACTCATTTTGTTGATTCAAGGCACAGATCATTGCATCGATCATCAATAAACTATCGATTCGTTAATACGATCCAGTACGTAGACTAATGGTGGTTCATCCCATGTAAGAAAGGATTCATATTCGATCTAGCATCATCATATTACACGAGTCATTGCGTGGGATGATCTGAACCCAACGTCACTCTTTCGCCCACCCGTAGTCAATCTCGGCCATCTCCCTGTAGATATTCCACCTGCGGTCCACGTCCCTCTGCGCGAGGATGGCTAGCTCCTCCGCCCGCAACGGGTCCATGGACTTCAGGATGCGGTACCTGTTCTCCCCGTACATGTACTCCTTGACCGGAATGGAGGGAGCCTTAGAGTCGATCTGCAGGGGATTGAGGCCTTCCTTCTCCCTCCTGGGATCGAACCTGTACAGTATCCAGTGTCCGGAATCGACAGCCTTCTTCTGCTCCTCCAGTTGCTTGCTCATGTTGATGCCGTGGGCGATGCACGGGGAGTAGCAGATGATGAGACTCGGTCCGTCGTAGCTCTCCGCCTCCATGATCGCCTTTACCGTCTGCGCCGGATTCGCTCCCAGAGCCACCTGGGTCACATAGACGTAACCATAGGACTGCAGCATCATCCCCAGGTCCTTCTTCGGCTGAGACTTGCCAGCATAGGCGAACTTCGCCGTTCCTCCTCTGGAGGTGGACTTGGACATCTGCCCCCCGGTGTTGGAATACACCTCCGTATCCAGGACGAGCATGTTGACGTTCTTGCCCGAAGCGAGTACATGGTCAAGACCGCCGAAGCCGATGTCGTACGCCCAGCCGTCGCCTCCGAGCACCCAGATGGACTTCCGGACCAGGTAATCGGCGAGGGAGAGCATCCTCCGGTCATCGTTCTCTTCGGCGAGTTCCTTGATCCTCTCCGCCCTCTCTCTCTGCCCCCCTATCCCGCTATCGGTTGACTGGTCCGCGTCCAGGATCTCCTTCTTGAGAGTGGCGTCGACATAGGGGGCGTTGCACATGTGCTCCCTGGCTACCTTCTCCAGGTGGTCGCAGGTCAAGCGGAAGCCGAAGCCGATCTCGGCCGCGTCCTCGAACAGGGAGTTTGTCCAGGCGGGACCGCGGCCATTGGCATCCTTGCAGTACGGCGTCGTGGGCAGGTTGCCCCCGTAGATCGAGGAGCAGCCAGTGGCGTTGCCGACCAGCATGCGGTCGCCGAACAGCTGGGTGACCAGTTTGACATAAGGGGTCTCGCCGCAACCGGCGCAGGAGCCGGAGAACTCGAACAGGGGGCGCAGGAACTGCGATCCCTTGACCGTGCCCTTCTCAACCAAATCCCTCGGAACCTCAGGGATATCCAGGAAGAAGGACCAGTTCTCCCTCTCCTTCAATCGGATCGGGAACTGATCGTGCATGAACAGCGCCTTCCGCTCCCTGTTCTCCATGTCGACGCCGGGGCACACCTCCACGCAGAGCCCGCAGCCGGTGCAGTCCTCCGGAGCGATCTGCACCGTGTACATCATCCCCTTGAACTGCCTACCCTTCGCATCGGTTGACTTGAAGGATTCGGGGGCATCGTCAAGAATGGAAGGATCGTACGCCTTCATCCTGATTGTGCCGTGAGGGCAGACGAGGGAGCAGCGGCCGCACTGGGTGCACAGATCCGGCCTCCACACGGGTACGTCGATGGCGATATTCCTCTTCTCGTACTGGGAAGTGGCGGAGGGCCACTTGCCGTCGGGGGGCATCTGCGACACGGAGATGTCGTTCCCCTCCAGGGCGATCATCTTGGCCGTCACCTCCCTCACGAACTCTGGAGCATCCTCGGGCACGGTGGGAGGGATCTGTATGAGGGAGTAGTGATCGTTGCTCTCGTACTCGACCCTCTTCAACCCCTTGAGCGCTCGATCGACCGCGTCGTAGTTCCTCTCCAGGACCTCCTTCCCCTTGCGGCCATAGGCCGCCTCTATGTTCTTCTTGATGAGCTCGACAGCCTTATTCATAGGGATGATGTCCGCTAGCTCGAAAAAGGCAGTCTGCATGATCGTGTTGATCCTGGATCCGAGGTACAGCTCCCTTGCGAGGTCGGTGGCGTCAAGGACGTAGAACCTCGCTTCCCTCTCTATGATCTGGCGCTGCAGCTTGAAAGGAAGCCGATCCCACACCTTCTCCGGACCGTAGGGGGAATTCAGGAGGAATGTTCCCCCGTTCTTCAGATACCTGAGCATATCGTACTTCTCTATGAATGACCAGTTGTGGCATCCCACGAAGTCCACCGACTGGCATAGGTAGGTGCTCAGTATTGGCGTGTCCGAGAACCGGACGTGGCTGGTGGTCCGGTTGCCCGCCTTCTTGGAGTCGTACTCGAAGTACCCCTGTGCGTACTTCTCCGTCGCCTCGGAGATGATCTTGATGGTGCTCTTGTTCGCACTCACGGTCCCGTCGGAGCCAAGGCCCCAGAACATGGCCTGGTACGCCGTGCTGCAGACCTCCGTGATGGAGTCGTCCCAATCGAGGCTTGTGCCCGAGACGTCGTCGTGGATGCCCACGGTGAAGTGATCCTTCGGCTCCTCGTGAGACAGATTATCGAACACCGCCTTCACCATGCCGGGGGTGAAGTCCTTTGACGAGAGACCGTACCTTCCCCCGATCACCACCGGCCTCTGGGCGAATGGGGTCTGGCCGGTCTCGAACACCTCCTCCACGGCCGCGACGACGTCCAGGTATAGGGGCTCTCCCAGGCTGCCCGGCTCCTTCGTGCGGTCGAGGACGGCGATTCCTCTCACCGTCGTTGGAATGGAGGTGATGAATCGGATCGCGCTGAAGGGGCGATACAGTCGTACCACGACGACGCCGACCTTCTCCCCCCTGCTGCTGAGCAACTGCACGACCTCCCTGACGGTCTCGGCGGAGGAGCCCATGATCACTATGACCCTCTCCGCATCATCAGGACCGTAGTATTGGAATGGGTGGTATTCCCTGCCCGTGAGCTTGTGGAACTGGGACATGGTCTGCTCCACGATCGTGTGGACCTTGAGGTAGTAGGGGTTGACTGTCTCCCGACCCTGGAAGTAGACGTCGGGGTTCTGGCTCGTCCCGGAGATCATCGGATGATCGGGTGAGAGTCCTCGAAGCCTGTGTCGAACAACGGCTTCCTCGTCGATCATCCTCCTTATGGTCTCCTTGTCTAGGACATCTATCTTCTGCACCTCGTGACTCGTCCTGAAGCCGTCGAAGAAGTGGATGAAGGGAAGGCTGGCCTTGAGAGAGGCCGCCGTGGAGATGAGGGCCATATCGTGGACCTCCTGGATCGATCCGGAGGCGAGCATGCAGAAACCGGTGGTACGGCAGTTCATGACGTCCGAGTGATCGCCGAAGATGGATAGGGCCTGGCAAGCCAGCGAGCGAGCGGCGACATGGAATACCGTGGGTAGCAGCTCCCCCGCGATCTTGTGCATGTTCGGTATCATGAGCAGGAGACCCTGGGATGCGGTGAAGGTCGTTGCCAGGGCGCCCGAGGCAAGGGCGCCGTGTATCGTGGCCGATGCTCCGGCCTCGGATTGCAATTCGACCACATCTGGCACGGCACCCCAAATGTTCTCCTCCCCTTCGGCCGAGAGCTCATCGGCGATCTCCCCCATGACGCTGGAGGGGGTGATCGGATAGATGGCGATGACCTCGTTGCAGGCGTGAGCGACCCTGGAGGCGGCAGTGTTGCCGTCCATGGCTTCCTTAATTCCACTCATATGCATCTCTCCTCGAAAAACAATGAGATATTGGATGATTTAACCTTTTGCTAAGGTGCTTCCCGACTGCACCCACGATCGCTTCGACCACCTAACTTCCCGGGCAATGAGAAAATATATAGGATGGCACCTGGAATAGTGTATTCGGATAGGAGGAACCGGGTTGGATTCCTCATACCTCATCGACAACTGCTCTTACCCCAAGAGGGTAATCTAACGATTGACGATCTGAGAATGACTGGAATCTCGGGAGATGGTATGGGGAATGATCAGGCTCACCTCTATCTTTCAAACGAGCAGGAGGGAGATTATGGAGGAAGGAATGAGTTACAAGTTCCCAAGCGAGGAATGGTTCCAAAGATACGTGGATGAACTGAACGGCAGCAAGGAATACGAGGAGGCGGCCAAGGACTGGGAGGGCGACTTCATGTACGTGATACTTCCTGATAAAGGCCTTGAGAAGGAGTACGTTTACTACCTTGACCTCTACCACGGTAAATGCAGGGATCACTGCCCATTGGAGAGCAGGGACGCGAGGAACGCCGAATTCATGCTCATAGGGAAGTACAGCAACTGGAGGAAGATGGGAGACGGAAAGCTGGACGGGATGAGGGCCATCCTGACAGGGAAGATGAAGCTGAAGGGGAACATGAGCAAGGCCATGAGGTACACTAAGGCTGCGGCGGAGCTCACCAAGGCCGCGACCAGGGTGCCCACCGAGTAGGTGTGAGGATGTGGCAGTTCACAAGCCCCCGGACCATTGTCTTCGGGGAAGACGCTCTGGAGCATCTCGAGGATCTGGAGGGGGAGAAGGCACTCATAATCGCCGGGAGGACCGTCAGAAAACTTGGCGTCATTGATCGGGTGACCGAACTTCTCGAAGAGGCGGGAATCGATGTCAACGCATTCGATCAGATTGAACCGGAGCCTTCCATGGACACAATCCGCCGGGCGGCCGAGACCGCCCGGAATCTCGAACCAGACTGGATCATCGGGCTGGGAGGAGGAAGCAGCATGGACGCCGCCAAGGCGGTGTGGGTGCTCTACGAGCGCCCGGATCTGGACGTGGGGGATATCTCCCCCATGGAAACCCTCGGGCTGAGAAGGAAGGCCCGCCTGATGTGCATACCCACCACCAGCGGTTCGGGATCGGACGCGAACTGGGTCACGATCATCACCGATACCGAGGGCAGGGTCAAGATGGAACTGGCCTCCAGGGAGCTGGTCCCGGACCTGATCGTCTCCGATCCCTCGCTCGCGGCAACCATGCCCCCCTCGCTGACCGCGAACAGCGGTTTGGATGCCCTTACCCATGCCATTGAGGCCTACACATCCAGCTGGCGGAACGATTACTCGGACGCGCTGGCATTGAAGGCCATCACCACCATATTCGAGTACCTGCCACGTGCGGTCGAGGATGGCGAGG
>CAZQLP010000080.1:0-5274 GCA_964594225.1 uncultured Methanomassiliicoccales archaeon | reverse complement strand
TATTTGATCCATCTTCTCGGCCGACGTTCTCGAGGTGATCCAGAATCGATCCCCGTACGGTATCAGGGTGACCGTCCTGACCCTGGGCTGGTCACCGTCGATGGTGGCCAGGTTGACCTCCTGCATGTTCCCGAGGACCTCGAGCGCTCCATCCAAATCCATGATATTTCAATGGATGATGCCGATATATAATCGATGCGATGCACGGTTCTTCCCCCGGGTCACGGGTTCTTGCTGAAGTTGATGGTGTTATCCAGCTCCTCCCCCTTGGTGAATTCGCTGCCCTCCACCATGGCGATAGCCTTCTCAAGGGGCATGTGATGCACGTCCACGCAGAGCGTCCCATCATCCCTCAGGACCCTTCTCATCTCCGCCAGGATCATTTGCGGGTCGTCGAAGACGTGGAGGCTGTCGAACAACAGCACCACATCCACGCTGCGGTCCGGCAGGGAGGTGTCGCAGTCGGTGATGATGACATCGATGTTTTTCAGCCCACGCTTCCCACTAAGCTTATCGACGTACTCCCTGATGATGGGCTGCACGTCAGCGGCGTACACCTTCCCGGAGGGGCCGACCATCTCCGCTGCCAGGGCGGCGAAGTAACCTGGCCCAGAGCCGTAGTCCAGGACCACCTTCCCTTCATCGATACCGGCGAACTCCAGCCGCTGTCTCATGTAAGGTTCACTCTTGAATAAGCGGAGGGTGGCGGCCATCACCCTGTAACCGATGTTGGACATGTTCTGGTTCATCCTTCCTCATCGATAATAAATATTTGGTGGACTGAGTCCGATACAAGAACCTTTGAGACCTCGCAAATCATCCTAAGGATGATATTGTACCAGAGGGGGTGCAGAGTGCTTATCCACGGCGTGCCATCAGAGGTTCAGCATCCCCCAACCGCATCATCCAAAGGCGCTGGACATGTCCGTTATCGTGCGGAAGCTGGCGGCGATAAAGGGCTGTTATCCCTCCTCTCCATCTCGCCGATCATTCGCTCGTTGCTGCTGCGGAGGGCGAGAGAAGCGGGTCTACTGAAGCATTCGGTCGAGGACATATTTCTGGAGATGGGGAAGCTTAGGGCGGTGAGGAGTGGAGGCCGACCGTGATCACGAAGGCTCAAAGATGCTGAAAACGATTGGTATCGGGATCCCCACGAACATCGGGACATGATCCAATCCTTATCATTAAACGGGCGGGAATTCAAGAATCCTCCGATGACCCTCTTGCCATCCCGCATCCGGGCAATCTAATTATCGGGGAATGTCGTTCATCGTTCCGATAGAGATGAAGGTCATCGCATTCAACGGCAGCCCCAGGATCCTTGGGAACACCCACACCGCCCTGGAGCTCGTCCTGGACGAGCTAGGGAAGGAGGGCATAGAGACCGAGATGATACAGATTGGCATCGAGTCGGTCGATCCCTGCGACGCCTGTCAGACCTGCCTGCAGAACACCGACGGCCGCTGCCTGATCGAGACCGACAACATCAACGAGTGGTTCGACAAAGTCAGGGAGTCCGACGGCATCATCATCGGTTCGCCGGTGTACTTCGGGGGAATGACAGCTCAGACCAAGGCCTTCGTCGACCGGATGGGTAAACTGGCCAAGGCCAACGGGGACGCCTTCAAGAGAAAGGTCGGTGCCGCGGTGACGGTGCACAGGAGAGCGGGGGCGCTCAACGCGTTCAACGAGATCAACCTCTTCTTCCTCATAGGCCAGATGATAGTGGTCGGATCGGATTACTGGAATGTGGCGGTGGGGCTGGATAGGGGCGATGTGACCGAGGACGAGGAGGCCGAGAGGACATTGAGGAGGCTGGGTCATAACATGGCCTGGCTCCTGAGGAAGCTCCAGGAGTGATTCCCGTCCCGCTGACATGAGGTGTGTTCCATATCTCCGCTTAAAATAAAGATCGAGATGGTCGGGGATCGTCTCCTTGACGAGATCGGATCCTGACCCAGATCAGACGTGGTCCTTCAGTTCCTCGAGGGTCACCTTCAGTTGGACTATATCCCCAGAAATGCTGACGAGTTCCGTACTGATGGTGGTCCTCGGGCTCTTGAGCATGGATTTCTTCAGCCCAAGCTCTATGACCATCTCCTTAGTCACCTCGACCAAGATTGAATTCACGATCCAGTTATCGGTGTCCACCCTGGCCCCAATCAGGTTCCCTATCTTGCGTCCATCTTTGGTGATGACCTCTTTCTCTTCCGTGTAGCTAAGTTCCATTGGCAATTCACCCCATAGGGAATTAGGATGTCTCCATAAAAAACGATTGCGGTGTCCACATCCTCAATAGTTCCATTGGAAACCGACTCTCGCGACAGAATGGAATGTGGGAGAGTGGGTGCCCCCTGTCCCCAAGAGGTTTTTCCTCGGGAGAATGGCATGTTCTTGAATCTGCGGACGGAACAGGGGGGAGCGCTCTTGAGTATGACGCTCTTGATCTCTCCGTTATCGCAATAGTGATACCTAGACTTATAAAACGAACCACCTGATTATCTATTTTGTAACTCTGCCCTCAGTGTCTGAGGATCATCATCACCACCGCCAGGGCCAGGAAGGCCACGGCGGCATAGAGGAAGCTGGCGGTGATCAGGAGTACCACTATGGCGATGATGATGGCGGGAAGAAAGTAGAATATACTCTTGATCACGAACACGAGGATCAGCACACCAAACAACAGCAATACACCCGCCACTATCAGCAGATCTATCATCTAGAGCCCCGGTCCTCCAATGATTGAAGGGCATATCAAACTTCTGGAAGATGCGTCTGTGCAGCGAGACTCAGGGGCAACAATGAACGCCAGGAAAGACCATAGCGATCAGATGACCTCCTTGAGTTCCGAGGTGGTGACATTCAACGAACTAGGTCTCCCAGGAGCTCCATCGGGTTGATGGAGTTACCTTCATGCACTTGACCTCTCCAACCCCCGCGGCTCCACCAAGTCCTTCTCGACCCCTATTTTCACGATGGCGATGTCCAGTTCTAGGGATCAATATCCGCCTCGATAAGGAAACCGATCATCCTGCCTCCCTTGGTCATGACGTTCTTTGCTGTCAGGCGACCAACCTCGATATTCATGAAATGGCCTCCTGAGCATGGGATCCATATTGAAAATTTATCGATCTTTCTGCCGCATTGACGGCTGTATCAACATGATGTCATTCCAGGCCGTCCAGCGCCGCCCCGGGTTAAATAACTCAGCAACGGGGGCCGCTGAGAATCACATCATGATCGCAGTTCTCGAGGTCTATCCCCAGATGCCCGGGAAAGATTCTAAGGGAATTTACAAAAGGACTTAAGTCTGATGAGGATATTGATTTCATACACGAGGTGCCCATTTGTCGGACTACTGGAAGGAGGATTACCAGGACAAGCTCAAGACCGCGGATAACGCGGTCTCCACGATCAAGCGGGGCCAGAAGGTCTTCATCGGGACCGCGTGTGGCGAACCCCAGTCCCTGGTCAGGGCACTGATCACCAGGGCGGGATCCCTGGCCGACAACGAGATCGTGCAGACGCTCTCGCTGGGGCTGGCCCCATACACCAAGGAGCGTTTCGGTGACGAGTTCAGGACAACGGCGTTCTTCATCGGGCCGAACGTCAGGGACGCGGTCAACGAGGGCAGGGCGGACTATACTCCCGTTTACTTGTCCGAGATAGACCGCCTCCTCAGGACGGACAGGTACCCGGTGGACGTGGCCCTGATCCAGGTCTCCCCGCCGGACGAGCACGGTTTCTGCTCGTTCGGGGTTTCGGTGGACATTACCAAGACCGCTTCGGAAAAGGCGGATGTGGTGATAGCGGAGGTCAACAGCACCATGCCCCGTACCCTCGGTGACAGCTTCATCCACGTCTCCCAGATCCATCACATCGTGGAGAACAAGGAGCCGGTGCTGGAGTGGATACCGGACCAGGGCGGGGAGGTCGACACCATTGACAGGATAGGGGAACATGTCGCGGAACTGGTGGAGGATGGCTCGACCATCCAGGTGGGATATGGCCCCATCCCGGATGCGGTGTTCAGACACCTCTACTCCAAGAAGGACCTGGGGATCCACACCGAAATGTTCTCCGACGGCATCGTGGAGCTGGTGGAGAGGGGGGTGATCAACGGCAGGAGAAAGACCATTCACGTCGGGAAGATACTGGCCTCGTTCTGCATGGGTACCCGTAAGCTCTATGACTTCCTGGACAACAACCCCATGATCGAGTTCCACCCCTCCAGCTACACCAACGATCCATGCCTGATCGGGCGGCATGACAACATGGTGGCCATCAATTCCGCCCTGGAGGTGGACCTCACCGGTCAGGTTTGCGCAGATCAGCTGGGATATCAGTTCTACTCCGGGCTGGGGGGGCAGGTGGACTTCGTAAGGGGAGCCGCCCGCTCTAAGGGTGGAAAGCCGATCATCGCCCTGCCATCGACGGCGAAGGAGGGCACCATCTCCAGGATCGTTCCCAGGCTGTCGGAGGGGGCGGGGGTGACCACAACAAGGGGTGATGTGCACTACGTGGTCACGGAGTACGGGGTTGCGGAGCTGCACGGGAAGAGCATTATGCAGCGCGCGCTGGCCCTGATCAACATAGCTCATCCCGACTTCAGGGAGCAGCTCCTGCACGCGGCTAAGTTCCACCATTACGTGTTCCTTGACCAGTCGGAGGTCCCGTATCATGGTCTCCCGTACCCGGAGGAGCTGGAGACCTACGAGGAGCTGGACGATACCATGGTGTACTTCCGTCCGGTGAAGCCCACCGACGAGCCCATGCTCAAGGACCTCTTCTACTCCCTGTCGGAGAAGAGCATCTACAACCGGTTCATGTCCATGAAGACCAAGATGCCACATCGCGAGCTGCAGCCCTTCGCCAACATCGACTACGATACCGAGATGGCTGTGGTGGGGATCGTGAGGGAGCACGATGTCCCGGTGATCATAGCGGCCTCCAGGTACATACTTGACAGGGAATCGAACACGGCGGAGGTGGCCTTCCTCGTGAGGGATGACTGGCAGGACAGGGGGATCGGGTCATTCCTCATGGGTTACATCACCAAGATCGCCCGCCAGAGGGGCATCAGGACCTTTACCGCGGAGGTGCTCCCCCAGAACACCGCGATGCTGCACGTGTTCCACTCCACCGGGTTGAAGGTGGAGACCAAGATGGAGGAGGGATCCTGCCTCATCCGCATCGATCTGAACTCTGAGGAGAACTAGCCTGCGACTGGAACACGTATCAAGAAAAATGTAAGGGGCGCCAGGGGTAGACCCT
>CAZQLP010000079.1:0-6171 GCA_964594225.1 uncultured Methanomassiliicoccales archaeon | reverse complement strand
TTGATGCTACCCCTACCATATAAAGTGTTGCTACATCGATTCACTGTTCTCGAAAAACAATGATCCCTGCCAAGGCTCTCGCTCATTGCGGAAAATTGACCGAGGCGGGAAGGCTGTAACGATGGCCAGGATATATACGTGATGGGGATCTTTGAGACCGCCCGGACATCGTTGGAAGGGTCTCGGGAGCTTGCATCGACATCGCCCACCCAGAATACGATTGACGTCATGGGCCGGGAGAGTATGCAAATCCCGAAGACCTAGAGAGAGTTGGAATGAAGGTACTTTCCCGACCTCAGGAAGATCGTCCTGATGCCCAGCTTCCGAAGCCTAGACCTGAGCTCCCTGTCGTTGGTGAGGACGTATGCATCGAGCTCCATCGCGACCTGGATGATGCCCTCGTCCCCCTGTCTGGATGTCTCGGCGATCCTGTATTTGCTGGCCAAGGAAAGCGCTGCCCTGGCATGCTTGCTCTCGATTCTCTTGAGCTCCCCGATGACCGGCCCCGGAACGTATATCTCACAACTTCCCAGAAGGCGCTGCAGCTCAAGATCGATGTTGATGGTGACTTCAAAGGGCATGAGAAGAGCGTTGGTATCCAGCACCACTTTCTGCATGGATCACTCGATTATCCCGTAACCGATCAGGCGCCACTTGCCGAGAATCTTCCTGGATATGGCGACCCTCTGTCCGGCCTCGGCGCACACTGGTATCTTGAGAAGGACCTCTGATGTGTCCCCCCTGGCGCTCTTCACCACCCCCACCGTGGTGGCCGTTCCGATGCTGAGCATGAGAGGTTCGTTGGTCTTGATGTTCTCCACAGAGATGTCACGGGATGTCCCCACCACCCTCTCGAGGAGCTGGGTCTGCATCACGAAATCGTTGAGAACCGATGGCAGGGTTCCTGGCATGCCGATCATCCGCCCGGTGAGCCCATCCGATTTGGTAAGGGCGGGATCCAGCTTCGTTCCTATCGCTATGAGACCTCCGGGTTTCGCTTTCTTGATGGACCTGCCCCCGCCGTGGAGCGAGTCCACGAAGGTGGTGATATCCACCCATTCCGATTTTCCACCGGAGTCAATTTTCCTTCCTGGCTTGATCTCTACCTCATCACCGATACTCACCTTTCCTTGGGTGAGGGTACCCCCAAGCACTCCCCCTCGGAGGTTTTCTGGAAGAGATCCAGGTATATTGATGTCGAAAGACCTCGCCGCGTACATCCTCAGCGGCTTCTTCTCGTCGAATTTCGGGGTGGGGATATGCTCCTCGATGGTCTCGATAAGCTTGTCGATGTTGACATCATGATGCGCGGATACGGGGATGATCGGGGCATCCTCGGCGATCGTTCCCCTGACGAAGTCCTTGATCTGCCTGTAATTCTCCATCGCCTCTTCCTTCGTGACGATATCAATCTTGTTCTGCACAATGATGATGTTCTCCACACCTGTGATGGAGAGCGCCATCAGATGCTCCTTGGTCTGCGGCTGGGGGCAGGGCTCATTCGCGGCGATCATCAGGAGCGCGCCCTGCATCATCGCCGCTCCCGAGAGCATGGTGGCCATCAGGGTCTCGTGACCAGGTGCGTCAACGAAGCTCACCGCCCTGAGGAATGTGGTCTTCGCACCGCAGTGCCCGCACTTTGGCTTGACGCAGTACGCCTCGGGCGTGCCGCAATCGGGGCACTTGTAGAAGGCCGCGTCCGCATAACCTAGTCTGATGGAGATCCCGCGCTTGACCTCTTCGGAATGGCGGTCCGTCCACTCGCCGCTCAGCGTCTTCGTGAGAGTGGTCTTGCCGTGGTCGACGTGACCTATCATTCCGATATTGATCTCGGGTTGTTTGGGCACTCTCATTCGCTAGCCTCGTTGCTGAAGAGCTCCTCTATGGTCTTTGACCCCAGCTGGGTGACCATCATATTCAACTGAGAGGTATCGGGAGAGATCGTGTTTCCACGCAGGGTCTTTCTCTGCCTCTGACCTCCCTGCCTGGGATGGAATCCTACCCCGCTGGATAGCAGCACCTTTCGCCTCTTGCTACCTGGCAGGTCCTTTCGCATGGGGAAGCCGTCTTTGTCACTGCCCCCAGTGATCTTCAGCTTGTACCCAGGCAGCCCGACGAATATCCCGTCGACCACCTCACCAATTCTCTTTCCGATGAGCGAGTTGGCGTGATGTCCTTTCACGTTCACCTGGTAAGACGTACCGGCACTAACGTCATTGATGACAGCTTTGAACTCTACCATTTACGGACACCTGCAGATAGCGCCTTAATGCGGTTCATATTAAATAGCTTTTGGTCACCAAGGCACTGCTGGTCATGGAGCACATGGGTATGTCTGGACACTCCGGTTTTAATGGTCTGTTACTGATGGGAGGGCGATGCGAATCGCGTTCGATTCTCATGCGACCCGAGGCACAATCTGGATGATGGGAGGGACATAATCGAGCTAAGGGGCCATCGATGAACCGCAAACGCTCGTTGGAGGTCCGTGCCCAACAGGTAACCGCCTTTGGAACGACCGCTGGATGCCCTGTGATTTATACATGAGGTGCCGAAGGAGCGTCAGATCCACCAGGGACCGGGTTGTGGGGCTCACATGCCCCAGAAGGGATCGGTCTTCCTCTTGATATCCATGAGCTCCCCCAGGACCATTCTCTCGTCCTCGTTGAGGTCGAAGACGGACAACTCCTTCACCCTGCTCTCCAGAATGTCCACGTAGAGAATGTCGTCGACCTCGATCTGCCTTCCCACGGTCGCTCCCTCGACGGCGACGGCTACCTCGTCCCCCATCACCGACTCCTTGAGGACCTCCTCCCCGGACCTCAGGCTCCTGATCCTCCCTATGTCCTTCCCGTCCGGATTGATGAGGGTCTGACCAGGACGTATCCTTCCTGAGAGAATCCTCACCCCGACTATGGCCGGTTTGGAAACCCGGAAGACGCAACCGGGAAGGATCCTGATCTTCCCCGGGAAGGCGAACTGTGAGCGCTTGTCCGTCTCTATCCTGCTACGCTCCTTATCACGCCACTCGTCATACTCCTCGATGAGCCTATAGACAACATCGTTAAGGAAGACCCTAATCTCGGAGTCCTGAAGTGCCTCCTTGGCCTCTGGAAGCACGCTCACGTTGAACCCGAGTATCACCCTGTGAAGGACGTCCTTGTATGCCGCCACCTCCACGATGTCCCTTCTGGATATCTCGCCTATCTCGTACTTCCTAATGGGGATGTCGGCATTCCTCGCCTCGTACGCCAAGGCCTCAAGGGAGCCGATGGCGTCTGCCTTGATGAGCACGCCCTCGTCCTCGGTCTCTATATGGACCGTGACCTCCTCTCTCATCTCCTGCAGCACTTCATTCTCGTTGTCCTTGATAACTATCAGCGGAGCGCCGGCCACCACCCCATCGATGTTCTGGCAGGACAGCTTGACGCCGGCGGCGGCGTATACATCGCTGAGCTTGTCGAACCTCTCACGGGGGTCCCTAATCTCGTCAAGCGGCCTGGGCTTGAGTATGGCCTTGACCTTGGTGATGATGGGATCCCCCCTGGTCCCGATGGCCACCTGATCGCCCCTCTTCAGCTTTCCGGAATAAATTATGACATCCAGGGTCTGTCCCAGTCCCCGCTCCTCCTTCAACTCCAGTACGGTGCCCTTGCCCGGTCCGCCCTCCTCCGTCTCCAGGATGGATTCAAGGAACCTCTGGGCCAGACCTATGAGGACCAGCAGGAGATCGGGGATGCCCTCCCCCGTCTTGGCGCTCAAGGGCACCATGGCGATGGTCTTCGTGAAGTCCTCGATGCGGTCGTACCTGTCGACGGAGAGCCGCTCCTGGTGCAGTTTCCCCACCAGTTCGTATATCCTCTCGTCCAAGGCCTTTCTCACCCGCACCGTCTGCTCTCCCTCGGAGAGGGCGAACGGCCTCCCCGGATTCGCCTTCCATCCTGGAATGAGATCGATCTTGTTCAGGGCGATGACGAAGGGGGTCTTGAACCTCCGGAGGATGCTGATGGACTCCATGGTCTGGGGCTTGAGGCCCTCGTTGATATCTATGACCAGTATGGCAAGGTCCGCGAGGGACCCTCCCCTGGCGCGTAGGGTGGTGAAGGAGTGGTGGCCGGGAGTGTCGATGAAGAGCAGGCCGGGTACGGTGAAGGACCTCTTCCTGATGAGCTCGGAACACACATCGTAGATGTGGTCTATCGAGACCTCGGTGGCCCCGATGTGCTGTGTGATCAGCCCCGCCTCCTTCTGGGCCACGGCGGTTCCCCTGATCTCGTCCAGGAGCTTGGTCTTGCCGTGGTCGACGTGACCCAAGACGCTGACAATGGGTTGCCTGATGCTCATCAAATCCTCGGATAAAGGATGGCGTATTAGTACCTTTGCCAGCCTTCAGAGCAGGTCGGGAGCCTGTCACTGAAGGCGTGAAGATACAGTCTATCGCTGGACGCGGGATAAATGAGAATCAGGGGAAATGATTTTCCGACTGGCGATCGACTGCGATTCACTCGAACAGCCAGCGGTCAACGCTCATCCCGTACGACTGCAGCTCGTAGTCGTTGAAGAAGAGCTCTATCTCCCTCTTGGCCGTCTCGGGTGAATCCGATCCGTGGATGATGTTCCTGCCAGTCTGCTGGCCGAAGTCACCTCTAATGGTACCCGAAGAGGCGTCCTGGGGGTTGGTGACGCCCATCATGTTCCTCATCACGGATATGATATTGTCACCCTCCCACACCATGCACAGGGATGGACCGGAGGTTATGTACTCAAGCAGCGGCTCGTAGAAGCTCTTGCCCTTGTGCTCCCCGTAGTGGCGCTCGGCGAGCTCCCTGGGAATCCGCATGAGCTTCATGGCGATGGGTTTGAAGCCTTTGTCCTCCAATCGGCACATGATCCTGCCCATGATGCCGCGCTGGACTGCGTCGGGTTTGAACATCAGAAAGGTCCTCTCGATCATGATAACCATCTCACTCCTTAATCTCCCCGTTGGACCCCTCCAGGTCATTCTCAGTCTCATCTGCTTCAGGCTTCACAACCGCCTCTTCAGCCTCCTCGGATGCCTTCTCCTCGGCGTGGTGGGCCATCGTCCGGAGCTTGGCCTCCTTCTCCCTGAAGAACTGGGCGGTCCAAGCGGTCCTGCGGGGGATCCTCTTCAGCTCGATCATGTTCTTGAAGCATTTGCTGGTGCAGAACTGATAGACCGTGCCGTCCTTCCTGACGTGGATGCGCCCGGTACCTGGTTCAATATCCTGCCCACAGAATGAGCAGACCCTTCGCTCGACCATGACAACACCTCCGATTTACCTTATAGAGAGTTTCCTCGCCTCCCTTGAGGTCTCCCTGAGCATTAAAATGTCGCCCATGCGGACGGGACCCATTATGTTCCGGGTGATGATCCTTCCCTTATCCCGACCATCGAGAACGCGGACCTTGACCTGGGTGGCCTCCCCGGTCATGCCGGTCCGGCCGATGATCTCGACAACCTCTGAGGAAATGCTGTCAAAGTCAGTCATATCTCCACACCTACTTCTTCAGCTTGTCGATCTGTTCGGTCAGGGCCTCTAACTGGGATTTCCCCTTGCCCACATCGAGCAAGGCGACCGCGGCGGTCGGCTTCTCAAGGCCGGAAGCGTTTCCCAGCTCCGCCTTGCTGGCCACGTAGGCATAGGGTATGCTCCTCTCCTCGCAGAGCAGGGGCATGTGAGCCAGAATCTCGGGGGGCTGGACGTCCATGGCCATGACGACCATGAGGGCGTCGCCCCGCTCCACGAGCTTGGTGACCTCGTTGGTACCTTTCCTGACCTTTCCAGTGTCCCTGGAGATCTCGACAAGCTCGTAGACCTTATTTTGAACTTCCTTGGGAATCTCAAAGCGAACGTACATTGCCATCTTAACACCTCATTCCGATGCTTTTCTTACATCTTCATCATTCATCGGCTCAGAAGAGCATCGGAGCCAAAAGTGCTAACTGTATAAAAGCTTTGTTCTGTCCAACGATGGCATCCCAGTCATCTCAAAGGGCGGGAATGCGTGCTCTGATCCTGAACATGCGAAGTAACTGGAAATATGAACCTTTCATGGCAAAGGGAGATAATGGTGATCATCACATTCATCATTAGATGCCGAGAATTGAGATCCGCTGGAGGGA
Organism: uncultured Methanomassiliicoccales archaeon; assembly: GCA_964594225.1. Taxonomy (GTDB): domain Archaea; phylum Thermoplasmatota; class Thermoplasmata; order Methanomassiliicoccales; family JAAEEP01; genus JAAEEP01. The sequence goes on along the minus strand of CAZQLP010000079.1, from coordinate 26 downwards.
GAGGGCCGAGAACCCTGAGGAGGAGA
>CAZQLP010000078.1:0-6335 GCA_964594225.1 uncultured Methanomassiliicoccales archaeon | reverse complement strand
TTTCCTCATTGCTCGAACTTGATACCGTGAAGAAGGAAGAATCGAGGAGGATTCTTACCTCAACTCCCCTTCGTGACGCGTTAATGAGCTCCCTCGGAAGATCCTCGAACAGGTCCAGCTCGAAGTAAAGCTGTTCCACGAATATCCTGCTCTTCGCCTCCCTGATAAGTTCCAGCAGGGATGGCAGGGAATGATCGGGGGATACCAATGTGCTGACCCAGCATTCCGAGCTGGGAGGGGGCGTCTCAGCAAACAAGTCGGAAGTCGCAGTGATTGCACCGGAGAACTCGAATTCCATGGGAGATGCCAGACTCACATCCATCAGCAAAGGGTCGGAATCATTATGGAACATCCTCTCGAAGTACCGGGCCATGTTCTGGCCCTCCACAACAGCACCCCATCCCCTGTTGTTCTCAAGGGACGAGTACAGGAGATTCTCGGACATCACCAGAACTCTTCTGGAATCAAATATGCCGAACTTGCAATGCAGGTAACTGTATCTCTTATATCCCTGTTCCGAACGGAGTAATCTCACCTCAACACCATCATGAAGCAGCCTTGCAATAGAATCGCTCTCTTTCTGACTCAACCCTCCCACTGGCTGACCTTCCATCAGGATGATGACCTCCGTGCCCCTGGAGGCGCATTTGCCCATCTCATCAACAATCACCGGATCACTGATCTGGTAGAATGAAAGATGGGCGGTCCTGGATGCGTACCTCAGTTCCCTAACAACCATGCTCCTGGCATTCTTTGGAGAGATGAAAGGTTCGACCTTACCCCATTCCCCGAGAGGTTCAAGGGATGACCGCCCTGGGACCGACTCGATCCAGTCACCGGTTGAGTTGGTATCCACGGGACCAAGTCTTAGCACTGAGTGCCCTTTCCCCGGCTTGGGAAAGGGGGAACCACTCCATCCTTCCAAGACAGAAGTGGAGGATCCATATACCAGAACGTCCGTCAATCCATTGACCGATAGGCATATCTCGTCTCCCTTATCTGCAAGACGGAATGTTCCCTCTCTCTCAATCACTTCATCCCCGAACTCCAGGCTGCTTCCCGTGATCCCCATCGTCCTGAGCGTTTCAATATCCGTACAGAAGGTGAGGGAGGAAAGGGGTTCAACCGTCAGCCCTTTCCGAATGCGAATGGTCCCCTCCCCATCGCTGAGATAGGTACCGTTCAGGTCCACTGGATCAGAGGAGAGGCTCCTCAGGGTTATGAACTCGCATCCAGTGGAAGGGAGCACCTCCCAGATCAGCAGGTCCATTGACTCGACCATTCCATTCAACGGGATCTCGTCCGGAGTCGACATCGCGGTCGTGGAACAGCTTTCCGATCCCAGCTCCAGAAGAGGTGGAGGAACGGTCATCGAGTAATTGGAGGATGATGAGAGGCCGATGTGAATACACGGGAAGATGAGGATCATCATCAAAAGAAGCCACAAGCCTCTCATCACCCGATAGAGGTATGGTCAAATGAGAAAAGGAGAACGGCTAGATGTAGCTTCCATCCCTGTCATACTCAGATAAATTGGATAAGGTCCCTCAATGCCTTTTCAACGGAGGATGCCTTCACCACGCCTGATGCCAAGAGAACTCCCTTTGCACCTAACTGAAGGGCCTTCCGTACATCCTTCCCGTTCTTGACTCCGGCCCCGCACAACACACCAATGCCAGCATCCACAGAGCACACGGCCTCCACCGCGTTACTCACCACCTCCGGCTTAGCGGTGGTCACCGACACATCACCCCCTATGAGCTCCGGTGGCTCCACGGCAATGAAGTCCGGAAGGATCGATGCCAGCCTTCTCGCGGTCTCGGCGGTATCTGCACAAACGATGGTGGTGAGGCCCAATTCTCTGCACAATCCAACGCATCGTGAGATATCTTCATCCGAGATCTGGTGCTCAGAGTGGTTGATCAATGTTCCCCGGGCACCTGCGGCCTTCACCATGCTTGGCGTCACCCACCCCGTATGCGATCCAGGGGTCTGGGGATCGACGTGCTGGGAAAGAACAGGTACGTTCACCAATGAGGCTACGTCTGCCAGATGCACCATTGGGGGGCAGATCGCTATGCTCACCCCGGATTCGCTGGAAAGATCATCACAGATCCTGGCGATCTCCCTTGTGCGGAATCCCTCAACCTCTCGATAGGCCTTGAAGTTGACTATTATTGCGGGGGTGCTCAACTTATTCAAGGTCCTCAAACCTCTTTGTGAGCTTCTCCAGGACAGCGGGTCTGGTGGTGTACTCCATTTCCTCCGGTGCGAGTATGGCGGGCATGAATGGGCCGTGTCCCCTCATGTATATGCACATCTCCACAGCCTTCCTTCTCACGCCTTCCCACACACTTCCAGCGAAGAAGTCCAATGGCCGGTGTTCACCCGGTGCGGAATCGGGATCCTCAAGACCCTGGAATCTCCCGTCGGAGACCTGCATTCCAAGTGCCACCACTCTCGGGGGGCCATCGAAGTACGTTGGATCAGAATCCTCCACCGCGCACGGATACCATGCCCCATAGTGAGAACCTCTCATCCAACCTGGAACCAGCATGGGGAACATGAATGGCTGGAGCACCTCCCCCACGGCAGGGAAGCCGCTCTGCGCTCTAACGACCATAACTGGATCATCCTTGCCCACGTACTTGCCTGCGGTAAGGTTCAACTTGTCCGTGCTCACCACCGCGGCGGTGCCCAAATCCTTATTCTTGCTCATCACCCGCTTGATGGCATACCGGGTCGTGTCCCCAAGGAGACTGAGTATATCATAACCCTCTTCGGGGGAGGACATCGTTACCCCCTTGGAATCGACAACATCGTGTATCTCGAAGTTGTAACCCTCATGGGCCCTGGGATCGATGACCAGGCCAGTGGTCGTGAAGGGGTCCATGAATATCCTGGTCAATGGTAGGGAGTACGCGGATGGTTCGGTTTTGTCGGCCATGAAAAAGATCATGGGCTCTGCTTTCCTCTCCTCGAATTCGATCTCGGCGGAGCCGGGGCCCGCACCCTTGATGTTGCCACTGAATGCATCCGTCAATATGTCCTGTCCAGCCGCATAGAGCTTCATCTCCTTGGCGATCGCTGTACTGGACATGAAAGCATCCCATGCCAAACCATGAACATCACTGCTGTTCTCGCCCCTGTCGTGGATCATGAAAAGATTGATATCATCGCCAACCCGTGTTACATAGAAGTCGTTGATGATCTCATTGGACACTGCCTGCTTAAGGACCTCGAAACAGGACTGCATCATCTTGGGATGAGGGCATGTATGCCCGGCGACAGAGCCAACATCGGCCTTTATCACGGAAACTGTTACTCGATTAGACATGGTCTTCCCCCTTTATTGGCCCGTTAATGTGCAAGAACCTATAAAATATTTAATATGGGGGCTCACCAGGCCAGCTGAGACCCTCTTTCTGACGATAATCCGGGATGAGGGGCCGGGAATATTTGATCAACGCGCTTTCCGCATCAGTAGCCCACTACCGTATCCTTTGCGTCCTCATCCGCCTCGTACATTATAATCGCATCCGTCGGGCAGGCATCGATTGCCTTCTGGACGCACTCTACCAACTCGGGAGGGACCATTCCCATCTCGGGACCTCCCACCCTGTGCTTCTCCTTCACCTGGGCGATGCCGTCCTTGTCCTCTTCGAACATCTCCGGGCACTCGTCATTGTAGCAGAGGCCGCATTGACTGCACTCTTCTTGATCAATGTCCACTTTGATGATCATGAAAAAGAAGTTGATGCTTATGATATAACTCATTTTCGGTGTGGAGATCCTCCGCTTGCTCAACATCATCTCAACGGCTACTAGGCAATGTGAAGGGACGGATGAGGGATGTTGTAGATTTCACGTACATTCTGGTATACCCATCCATTATATATCTGGGTCGAATATCATATCCAGGGTGAGCTAATGGACGAGACACCTGATCTCAGGAACTCCGGAAACGTTACCGAGGATGATTTCGAGAAGGAGAGGTCGTTCATGGGATGGGTTCAGGACGTGAGGCCCCTCGGAGGGATCTCCTTCCTGATTCTGAGGGATCGATTCGGTACCATACAGGTGACGGCTCAAAAGAAGAGAGTCGATCCGATAGTATTCGAATCGATCAACTCGGTTCCTAGGGAATCGGTGGTCAGGATCACCGGGGAAATCAAGTCAAGCGGAAAGGCCAAACGGGGTTGGGAGATCATCCCCACGAGATTCGAGATCCTCAGCAGGGCAGATTCGCCTCTTCCCATGGGCGTCATAGACAAGGTCAACGTGGAGGTCGACACCCGTTTCAACAATAGGTACATCGACCTCAGGAGACCCGAGATACGGGCGGTCTTCGAGATCAAGTCTCAGGTGGTGGGGGCCATAGGGGAATACATGAGAGAGAAGGGATTCATCGAGGTATTTACACCCAAGATCGTGGCCTCGGGTGCGGAGGGCGGCGCCACCCTTTTCCCAATCGAGTACTTCGAGGGAGACGCCTACCTGGCCCAGAGCCCCCAGCTCTACAAGCAGATGCTCATGTCCAGCGGACTCGATAGGGTTTTCGAGGTTTCACCAGCGTTCAGGGCGGAGCCATCTGACACAATCCGACATGTCTCAGAGTTCATCTCCTTTGACGGAGAGATGTCATTCATATCGTCACAAAGGGACGTAATGAATGTCATGGAGGGATGCATGCAGCACATCATGATCAGCGTGAGTGAGAGATGCGGACATCAATTTGAAATCTTGAATACCGAGGTCTCTTTGCCCAGGACCCCGTACCCCGTCGTGAGCTATTCAGATGCGGTGGACATCCTCGCCAGCAATGGGAAAGACATAGAAGAAATGGGCGACATCGACACCGAGGGTGAGAAGATGCTCGGGAACATCATGCTGGAAAAGGGATGCGAAATGTATTGGATAGTGGAGTATCCTGAGGAATCCAAACCCTTCTACATCATGGAGAAGGATGGCACCCCTTTCTCATATAGCTTCGATCTTGACTATCATGGTCAGGAGATTTCCTCGGGGGGTCAGAGAGAGCACAGGTATGATCGTTTGGTCGAAAGGATGAAGCGAAAGGGGCTCGAACTCGACGCCTTCCAGTTCTACCTCAAGTCCTTCGCCTACGGAATGCCTCCTCACGGAGGATGGGGGATAGGGTTGGAGAGAGTGGTCCAGAACATGCTCGGCCTACCCAATATCCGGGAGGCAATACTGTTTCCCAGAGACAGGAATCGTCTTGTACCATAACCCAGATACGAAAGGATTATCAATGAATCAAGTCCCTTTCATTTTGGATGGGAGACACCTATGAGAGGGAGCTAAAGGCCATTCTGAGTGGTGACGAGAAAACCCTTGCCAAGATGATCAAGACCTGTAATGAGGAAGAGACAGAGGATTATCTCTGCATACAGAGGAGACCTTTCATGGTCGTCAGGGCCGCGGGCTCGCTGGGAATAGACCTTGTTGCGATCTGGGGAGATCTAGCTCTTCCCATAGAGGTGAAGAGCTCCAAGAACGAAGTCCTTTGGTTCAGCAACAGCCAGAGACTTCTGGAACAGGCGGAGATGTTCGTGAACGATTGCAGTCGATCCGGGCTACTTCCCATATACGCTTTCAGGTTGAAGGGGGTTAGAAGAGATCCATGGCGGGTGTTCGCACTTCCCATTCAAGGGATCAGTGGTAGACTGGGGCTGGTCCAAAAGAAACTTCCTGGACCGGATGAGAGTACCAAAGGCAACTACATCTTGAGATGGGATAAGGGTATGAAGCTCAGCAAGCTCATCAGCTATCTTGTCGAGCTGAGCTCTCCGCTGGGTAGCGAATGAGGGAGCGCCATGGATTTCGATGTAATCAGGAGAAAGGTCAGTAGCTGGATTCGGGATCTAGGCTTCTGGCAGAAGATCGGTCTCTTGCTCCTGATCGTGATCCTGATCTACGGCACCACAATAGCTTTGGATAACCTGTTCATCAGGGACTGGTTAACGGGATGGGCCGGCCCCTCACCGGACCTTGAAGTCTACCAGGAGAGGGGGCAGAATATCATCGACGGCAAGCTGCCCTACCGTGATTTTTACGTGGAGAGTCCTCCCATCATCAACTACCTTTTTGTTCCACCACAGCTTTTGGGCGGGGCAGCCTGGATTTATGCCGTGTACTTCTCTTTCTTCACCTTCCTGACGGGAGCGATCATCTACTTTTTTCTCAGGAGTTTTGACGAGTACTTGGCATTCCTTTGCGGGCTGCTATTCGTTCTCTCACCCTTTGCCTACATTGAATCAACCTGGGGCATCCAGGACGAGTCAATCGTGGTGTTCTTCTTCATGCTCCCCCCT
>CAZQLP010000077.1:0-6506 GCA_964594225.1 uncultured Methanomassiliicoccales archaeon | reverse complement strand
TTGAGGGCCTTGTCTCGAAGGAGTCCAAGGGTTCAAATCCCTTCCCCTGCACTTCTCGACCCCTCTTTTCCACGCACGATCCTCATTCGCCCGATTTGATGTTTCTGGAATGGCTCCCTCCTGTTCCATGACATCCAGGTCACCCATCGGTTCTAAGGTCTTGCGAGCGACCGGCTCCGGAAACGGTGAACGCCCATTCCAGCCAACGGCCCGTTGGAAATCCCCATATATCATCCACTCCGTTACCCGCACCGGTTACCATGAACATAGAGGGCAAGACCGCCTTGGTCACCGGTGGAAGCCGGGGCCTGGGCAGGGCCATATCCGTCATGCTCGCGGAGAAGGGCGCGAGGCTGGCAATCAACTACAGGGCCAACCAGGAAGCCGCCAACCGGACACTGTCAATGATCCATGAGGCCGGAGCTGAGGGCAGGAGCTACCGCGCGGACGTCTCGGATTTCGGAGACATTGAGGCCATGGTCCACGATGTGGCGGAGGATCTCGGATCCATCGACATACTGGTGAACAACTCCGGCATCGTCGGTGAGAACACCAGGATGGGCGACATCACCCCCGATGAGTGGAGGAATGTGATCGACGTGAACCTCTCGGGGATGTTCTACTGCTGCAAGGCCGTGGTCCCGCACATGGAACGCGGAAAGATCGTGAACATGGCCTCGATCGCTGGCAAGAACGGGGGGAGCATAGGCCCCCACTACGCCGCGTCCAAGGCGGGCGTCATCGGGCTCACGTTCTCACTCGCCAGCGAGCTGGCCCCTGAGATCATGGTGAATGCGGTGGCCCCCGGCCCAGTGGATACCGGTTTTCTCACCGAGGAGGAGATCGAGCGGATGAAGAAGCTCACACCCTTTGGCAGGATCGCCACCCCCGAGGAGATCGCCCACGGGGTCATCTTCCTGGTCGAGAACGATTACGTCTCGGGGGAGGTGCTGGACATCAATGCTGGCAGGTATATGGATTGAGCGATGATAGCAGTCAAGTGTGCCCGGTGCGGAAGAAAGGTCTTCCGGTACGTGAAGATAGGCAAGGGAAAGCTTCTCAGATGCTATAAGGACAGGATCGAGAGAGATTACAGCGTGAGAAAGGGCGATAAGGTCCTGTGCAGCTGCGGTTGCCTGATGGGCATCGACGAGGGCAGGTGGATCAGGATGGTCCAGGAATCATTCACGTACACCGGGAGCGTGACGGCGAAGTGAGCAATTGGCTATGGAAGGTGATCATTTGGATCATGAATTGATACCCATCGGGAGGGTGAGGAACGAATGCAAGGAGCCGTCCCTGAAGCACAGGGAAGGCGATCTGGAGATGAGCGGCGCGGGTGTCACTTCCCGGGATATGGTATCCGAGCTCGAAGTGGACCCAAGGTTCCAGGACGCCTTGGATGGGGTGGAGGGATTCTCCCATATAGTGGTGGTCTACTGGACCGGCCTGAGAAAGCTTGAGAGGCTCAAGGTGCACCCAGCCGGGCAGCAGGACATTCCCCTGAAGGGAATATTCTCCACCAGATCACCGGCGAGGCCGAATCCCCTGGCAATCACCACGGTGGAGCTGCTCGAGCGGGAGGGCAACGTTCTGAGGGTCAGGGGACTGGATGCCATAGACGGATCCATGCTTGTGGACTTGAAGCCGTTCTTGCCGATCTACGACATCCCCCCGTGGAGTGCGATACCTCAATGGATGGAGGAGATCATGAGTCGATTCTCAGACTGAGCGTCCGAGAGCATTCAGCGCAGGCGGCGGACGAGATCGATCAAAATGTAAATGGGAGGATCGCCGCCAGTGCAGCAGGTCCACCGATGCCTTCGATAGGATGGTGGCTCGGAAGATGAACAAGAGCCACGACGTAGTCACTAGACGGGGCATCGAGTTCCTGAAGGTCCGTCGGGAAATGAACCTTATCGACGTCGGATGCGGTGGTGGAAAGAACATTGAGAATCTGGCTCAGATGGTCCCAGTGGGAAGGGTGACTGGTGTCGGTCACCCCCGGGCATGGTCGTGCTTCCATCTGATCAACGAGCGGTCTTTCGATGATAATAGGGTCAGTGTGTGGGCTCTCTCAGCTTCTCCTCGGTGACGGCGCGTTCAACGCGGTCACCGCCATCGAAATGCACTTCTAGTTAGATTCGTCAACGATCTCAGGGAGGTCATCAGGTTTGGAGGGATGATCCTCCTTGCCGCGAAGGTCTACCACCCTCCATATTTCAAGGAGAGGAACAGGGAGTGGAGCTGATGGAGTTCGAGGAGAGGAACAGACTCGCCACCATTGGTCGGAGGTCGGTTCAGCGATAATCGTAACGGAGTTAGCTCAACTCCGGAAATGTTTTTAGGAGTCGGTGATAATCATTATTCGATGACCTTCAAGATCGTGTACTCTGATCACATCTTTGGGGAGCTCGACTTCGAGAGGGAGATGTACGAGGAGATTGGCGGTGTGGTGATCGACGGCGAGGCCGAGGACGCTCCGCTGGAGGAGCTTGTACGTGATGCTGACGCCATGGTGGTGATGTACCACCCAGTGAACGCTGTTCTCATGGACCTCATGCCCAACTGCAAGATCATCAACCGGAGCGGCATCGGCTTTGACATCGTGGACCTGGAGGCGGCGACGGAGAGGGGCATCTACGTCACCAACATCCCGGACTACTGCATCCAGGAGGTCGCGGATCACGCCATGAGCATGGTCATGGCGCTCCAAAGGAAGATAGTCTTCTACAACTCCAGGATGAAGGCCGGGGAGTGGGACATCAATCAGGGGTACGCCATGCACCGCGTCGAGAACCAGACGCTGGGACTGGTCGCCCTCGGACACATCGGGATCGCAGTCTGTAAGAGGGCCAAGTGCTTCGGGATGAACGTCATCGCCTTTGATCCATACCTCACCGATGAGCAGATCATGAACGGTGGGGCGGAGCCCGTGCATGATCTTGATGAGCTGTTGATGAACTCGGACGTGATTTCCGTCCACACCCCCCTCACGCCAGAAACCAGGGGAATGATAGGGGAAAGGGAGATATCCCTGATGAAGGAGAATGCGATAGTCATCAACGTGGCCCGGGGCGGCATAGTAGACGAGGACGCTCTCATCAAGGCGTTGGACGAGGGCAGGATAAGGGGAGTCGGCCTGGATGTCTATACTCACGAGCCGGTGGACCTGTACGGCCCCCTCATCCAGCACGAGAGGGTGATATGCACCCCCCATGCCGCCTGGAACTCCATCGAGAGCGAGCGGGAGAGAAGGAGGAAATCGATCGAGGATGTGTTGAGAACCTTGAAGGGGGAAATTCCCAAGTACCTCGTGAACAGGAAGGTGCTGGAGAGGGACTGATCCGCATCCATCGAACGGACAGACTGGATACGTCCTGAACGGATACAGCCATATTCAATTGTTTTGCACCATTCTTCTTATGTTAGCTTGAGCGAGATAATTGTATACTATTCAGGAACGAGGGCACATATCACATGGCAACACTGGCGGGAGAGGAGGAAGATGTCCGCCAGAGATACGAGGAGGCCCTATATTCCATCGGGTGGTTCAGATGGCCATCTCTGAGAACCCTCGCCCATCTTGGGCGAGGACTCAACAAGTTCGGATGCCATGAGTATTCTCACTGAACAATGGAAGCTCATTCTGCAAGCACCTTTCCACCTATCGATGGAACTGTCAGCAATGACCGATCGCGTAGGTATCCGTGACCTCGATGTCCAGCAGTGAATGCGGGAAAGGTAATGATTATTATGAGCGGGAAGGATGGTGTGGTTATAACTTTAGGAGAGCGGCATCCCGAACGTCCCTGGTATCCATATACCCGACGAGAGGATCCTTATTGGTAGGGGAGAGAAAACAGGGAGGTGTTCGAGAGTTATATGGGCCATGACAATCGAGGGTCTGCCTCACCGGGTCTTCTGGATAAGAGATTCTATCCTCCGCACGACCTCATCTGTGAAATCCGCGGTGCGCAGGTCCCCACCGATATCCATGGTCCTCCTCCCCTCGGTAACCGCGGAGGAGACGCCCTTCTCCAGCAGCTCTGCTTGCCACTGCATTCCCAGATGGCGGAGCATCATCGCCGCGGAGAGCATCGCCGCCACTGGGTTGGCGGTACCCTTTCCAGCCATATCAGGGGCGGAGCCATGTACCGGTTCGAACAGCGCCATCCTCTCCCCGATGTTGGCGGAGGGGGCCAGCCCCATCCCGCCAACCAGCGCCGCGCCCTCGTCGGAGAGGATGTCCCCGTAAAGGTTCAGCGTTGCGATGCAGTCCAGGGATCCAGGGTCGGAGATCATGCCGGCCGCGCAGGCGTCCACCAGCATCTCGTTTGCCTCCAGGGTGGAGGATGCCATCTCCTCGAAGAATATCTGCCTGAACAATCCATCCGATTTACGGAGGACGTTGGCCTTGTGGACGCATGTGATCCTTCTTCTACCCTCCTTCTCCGCCCATTCCCTGGCGAACCTCACGAGCCTCCGGCAGGCGGGGACGCTCACCCTCCTGGCCAGGACCACGGAGCCGCCATCGAGCATCTCCTCCCCGGTGTACATGCCCTCGCTGTTCTCCCTGAAGATCACCAGGTCCAGGTTAACCATTCCCAGGTCGGGGGCGATCTTCCGGAGGGGGCGCATGTTCACGTACAGCTTGAAGTGCCTTCTCACATGGAGTAAAGGGGAGCGGTATTCCGGGTCATGTGAGCTGGTTATGGCTCCGAACAGGCAGGCGTCCGCCTCCTCCAGGATGTCCAGCGTGTCGTTGGGCAGATACGATCCGTTCCTGCGGTGGCAGTCGAGTCCCATCTCCGCGGGGATCATCTGAATCTCGGCCCCGGTGGCCTCCAGGGCCATGACCGCCGAACCAACGACCTCGGGACCTATACCGTCCCCCCCGATTACGGCAACCTTCCTCAACTCGATCCCTCTAGTCTCTCTATGACCGCCGCCACGATCATGGGTAGCGTGATGGTTGCATCGCCCTCTACCGTCACCTGGTCGGCAGTCTCCTTCACCTTCCCCCAGGACACGGCCTCCCTCACCCTTGCCCCGGACAGCGAGCCGTCGTACTCCGATGCTGTGGTGAGATACACGGCGTGATCCAGGCCGCCCCTGAACTGATTCCACCAGATGACGTGATGCTTGGATATTCCCCCACCGATGATCAGGGCGCCGGTCTCCTCTGCATCGAAGGCGATGTCCGACAGCTCCTGCTCGTCGCTGAACAGATCGATCTTGAGGCGGCGGTGTGTCTGCCAATACATCCACAGCTGGCTCCCGAAGGATCCGTCCGTGATGCCGGGCACGTACACCCTAACACCCTTCCTAGCGCACCAGTGCAGGAGGGAATTCTCGTTCTCCACTCGATTACCCACCTCCTCGATGAGCTCCCTCGTGGAGATGGAATCCCTGCCGTCCAGGATCTTCTCGAACATGGGTATCAGCATGTTCTCCAGTATGATGCCGTAGCTGTCATCCGGCACCAGCACATTGCCCAGTCGATTCACCCCCTGGCGTCTCAGCTCGGCGTCGTCCATGAAGAAGTTGCCGTGGTAGTAGTCCCTCCACACCCTGGCGAGGTCGTGATCCAGCGTCCCGCAGGTGGTGATTATGATGTCGACGAGATCCCTCTTCACCAGCTCCACTATGACCCCACGGGTCCCGGTGGCCATGATGCACGCCGGGAATGAGAGGAAGACCTTGCATCCATCCCTCCGGAACATGTCTTCGAGGATATCAGCGGCCTCGACCACCTTCCTTCCGGTGAAACCGCCGGAATCGCCCATCTCCCTTAGGAGGGCGTCCACCGTCATGCCGCTGACGACCTTGATGTCCTTCACCGGCTTCCAATCGCCCATCCGATTCGCTCTCCTGCCTCGATATCGAAATGCAATAAGATATAGTAATATCTCCTTCGACCTATGGAAACCTGTCATAATAGAATTTCAACATCTGCCAGTCATTTTCTCTTCATTATCATATTTAAAACTAATTATAGCATGCTCAAATAGTTTTTGAATACCCCCATCCTATCTTAACAAAACTCTTTATCGCCTCATTCCAATTCAACTTGCGAGGGGCAGGTTGGAATCGATGATTTCCATCGTTGAAGAAAACGATCACCTGAAACCACACACCTTCAATGACGAATATCTCCTCCCAAACCAAGATGCCATAGTCGACGCGTTCACCGCGTTCCTGAAGTGGGCTATCGAGTCCATTCAGGACATGGTGGATGCGGTGTTCGGGCCGATCGTGGCGCCGATCGAGGACGCGGTGGACATGTACACCCACGGCGTCCTGTCCGTCACCGGTCACGCGAGGAACGACCTGATCGCCACCGTGAGATGGAAACATTCCACTCCCTCTTGGGGGCTCCTTGCAGATTAGTATGAGCAAGGTCACACTTGATTCGGGATGGGATTCTCGCATCCTTTAACCCTGCTGAAGCCTGTGCATGCACTGGTCGAACCAGACTCTCCAGTGGAGGAAATACAAATATT
>CAZQLP010000076.1:0-6536 GCA_964594225.1 uncultured Methanomassiliicoccales archaeon | reverse complement strand
GTCCTTGTCGCCGATGGTGCATATCATTACGGTCCCCGACCCGAATGAGGGGTCGACCTTGGGATCAGCGATTATCTTCACTTCTTTCCCGTACACCGGGGTGAGCAGTGTCCTGCCCACAAGGTGCTTCCGCCCCCCGTCCTCTGGGTGAACCGCGACAACCTGGCAGGTGCAGATCAGTTCCGGTCTGGTGGTAGCGATGACCACGTGTTCGTCGGTACCCTTGATGGGGAACTTGATGAAGTTGAGCTCCGTGACATTGTCCCTGTACTCCACCTCCGCGTCCGCGAGGGCGGTCATGCACCTCGGGCACCAGTTCACGGGGTAGGTGCCCTTGTAGACAAGCCCCCGCTTCAGCATTCTTATGAAAGAGATCTGGGTGATGCGACGGTAGTAGGGGGCATCGGTCTGGTAGTAGATGCTGGGGTCCATGCTCTCCCCTATGATCTCGAACTGCCGGGTCATCTCCTCTATGAATCCCTCAGCGTACTCCGAACACATCCTGATGTACTCCTGCCTGTCGACTGAGAGCTTGTTGATGCCGTACTTCTTCTCCACCATGACCTCGGTGGGTGTTCCGTTGACATCGAAACACAGGGGAAAGAAGACGTTATAACCTCTGAGCCTGCGATACCTTGCCGCGAAATCTATGAGCGAGTAGCCTGTCGCATGCCCGAGATGAAGGGAACCCGATGTGAACCTGGGAGGATTGTCCACGGAGTACACCGGGCGATCGGAGTCGAAGTCGAATTTGTAGAGCGACCACTCCTTCCACCGCTCCTGCCACTTCCTCTCGGTTGGAACGGGATCGTATTGAGTCATGGCAGGATGGGGAATGACCCCGGATTAAAAAAGGTTGTTGGGGAATCAGATCTTCCCCTTCCGCCTGTCTAGGCGCTCCTCCTTCCTATTGAGTACCCTCCTCTCCAAATGCTCCATCAGCTGGATGGTCGCCTTGATAATGTTCCAATCAATGGCCTTGGCCACGAATAAGTTATGTTCGGTTGTCAGCCTTCCGGAGAGACTGTACTTCGAGGCGTTTCCCTTCTCATGGTACTTCGCCACGTGGATTGTCAGGAGCATGGGTCTGCTGACCTTAGCTATCTTGGCCAGACCATTTTGGATCTCTCTCTCCATGACCTCAAGCTCCCTTCGATCCTCTTCCTCGAGACCAGTGATCTGCATGTAGACCATGTCCCTCTCCCTGAAGGAGGCGATCAGCTCTACCATATCGTACGTGGTCACCATTCCCACGATGTCCCTGCCCATGATGACGGGCAGTGTGGAGATATTCTTCTCGAGGATCAGGTCCACCGCTTCACCCAGGGTCGTGTCAGGCGACACGGTCACCGGGGCGTTGACCGAGAGGGAGTCGACCTTGAGCTCTACCGGGGTGCTGTTGCCAGTGATCTCCCCGACCGTCTGCTTCTGCTTCTCCCTCCAGTTGTAGCGGACCACATCCTTCACCCCGATTATTCCAGTGAGGATGCCCTCATCGTCCACGACAGGAAGGGTCCTTATGTCCAGGGTGCTCATGATCTCCACTGCCATCGAGAGGGCGTCGTTCTCCTTGACCGCCCTCACTTCATCTGTCATGATATCCGCCACCACCAGGTTCCTCAAGTCCCTGATCTGCGGGATGACCCTTATGATGTCCTTCCTGGAGATTATCCCCACCGGTTTGTTCCTCTTGACCACCGGCATCTGCCTGTAACCGGTCGAGACCATGTGCTCTGCCACCTCGGTAAGTGGGGTTCCGAGCTTCACCTCTGGAGGGGATTCCATCACCGACCTGGCCTTTGTGGTCACCGCGATGGTCTTCCTCCTGAGCAGAGTGCCGAAGCTCACCAGACCAGCAAGTTCGCCTCTGTCAAGCACAAGGATCTCGTGAAGGTCTTGAGATTTCATCTTAGCAAGGATATCGTACAGAGGGGTTTCGACATCAACCGAGTCCAATTCCTCGTTCATGACATTCTCCAGGTCATTGGAATCTATTTGTGACCTCAGCATCCTTCTCTTCTTAATTCCTTCAATCGCTTCAATACTCATTCATATCTCTCCATGGTATGACAGGGATTATCTCGGTGCATAGGGCTAGAACTGATACCGATGATGTGCGAGGGGTCTTGGTGGGAACAGCCTTTCCCTCTTCAGGGGCGGGAACCAATATGTTTCCTCCTTCGCTGGGACGAATCACACATCGCTTTCCAGCATCTCCTCTATATCGTCGAACTCCATCCCGCAAAGCAGTGATCCCACGACTATAGGAACGTCGTCAGCGTGCACCCTTACCTGCTCCGCTGTATCGCGATCCCTAATGGTCACCGTGCCGTCCTCCAGCGATTCGTAGTCCACGGTGACGCACCATGGGGTACCGATCTCATCCATGCGGGCATATCTCCTTCCTATCGAACCCGAGTCATCGAAATGGGTGGTGATCCCGCTCACCCTTAGGTCTTCATCGATCTCCACGGCCTTTTCCTCCAGTCCGTCGCGGGACATGAGGGGGAACACGCCCACCTTGATCGGTGCTACGTCGGGGCTCAACTTCAGGATCACGTAGTTACCATCCTTCTTGGTGAAGGAGTGTTCCATCACCGTGTACAGTATCCTGTCCAGACCGTGGGAAGGCTCTATCACGTGTGGGATAACCTTCTCGCCCGATATCTTCTCCTTGACCTTGGCGATCTCGAAGAATCTCCGGTCCACCGCGATTCTCTCTCCGTCCACCTCGACGGAGACGGAATCGTCGATCTGAGATGGATTCATCTTCTCAAGGGCCTTTCCGATCTTGGCGGCTTTAGCCTTGAACTCCGGACCCAAGAGACCGTAGTTTGGCTTGATGACGTCCCTCTCCATCTCCCGGGGCTCATCGAACCTCAAAAAGGCCGTCATTTCCGCCTTTGAGTACTCGATGTGCCTAGAAAGGTCCCATGAACCGCGGTCGGCGATGCCCACCAACTCGGTCCAGCCATAGCTGAGTAGGGCCTCGGCGTCCCAGCAGTCGCAGGCATAGTGGGCCATCTCGGTGCTCAGGTGCTGCCTGAACCTCATCCTCTCATTGTCGACTCCAACCGCCTTGAGGAACTCGGAGGTAAACCACATGAAGTAGGCGATGGTCTGGTGCGCTATGATTCCGTTCTCCACCGCGTCCTCGAGGGACATCTCCACCTCATCGCCATCCTGAGGGACCAGCTTGAGCGTCTCGTCCTTCACGTCCTTGAATGCGTCCCAGTTCTTGTCGTCCGGGTTCACGAAGAGCTCTGCCTCCATCATATTGAACTCCCTGAGACGGATCATTCCCTGCCTGGGGGAGATCTCGTTCCTGTATCCCCTGCCGATCTGGATCACGCCGAATGGGAGCTTTTCCCTCATGTGCCGGTAGAAGGGGATGTAATTCACGAAGATGCCCTGGGCCGTCTCAGGCCTGAGGTAGCCAACCCTCCCCGATCCTGAACCGATGGTGGTATTGAACATCAGGTTAAACTCCTCTGGCGGGGTGAGCTCACCACCGCATTCCGGGCACTTGAGATCGTGTTCCTCCATCAGGGAGAGCATCTCCTCCTTGGAGAGCGAATCCGGGTTCGGATGGTGATCTGTCAGCAAATGGTCGGCCCTGAAGCTCTCCTGACATTCCCTGCAGGAAACGATGACATCGGAGAACTCATCCACATGGCCCGAGGCCTTGAATACCATCTCGGGACCGATGGTCGGTCCATCGATCTCTATGAACCCCTCGCCCAGAGTATAGGCGTTCCTCCAAATCTCGATTATGTTGTTCTTGAGCCCCACTCCGAGCGGGCCGTAATCGTACATTCCAGCGACGCCGCCGTATATCTCATAGGCGGGCCACAGGTAACCTCTCCGCTTGCAAAGTGAAAGAATATCCGAAGCATCAACCATTGTCATTCCCCTGCAAGAATGGATACAATATCAACGTCGTATATCATTGCGAGTAATCTATCTTTCGAGTCCCGAACCGGCAGCTGACCGAAGTCATTTCTTCTCATGATCCTGGCAGCCTCCGATATCGAGGTTTTCTTGAATACCGTTATGGGACATGGGACCATGATCTCCTTCACCGGCAGACCGGGTATCTCGATCTTGGACACCTCGTACCAGAGCTTCATGACGTTGCGCAGCCCCTCCCATGTCCAGTCGTCCTCGTCCTGGCCGATCCCCAGGTCCGAGATGGCCACTGAACCATTGATGTGAGATTTATTGAAGATATCCCTGTCGGTGAGTATGCCCACCAGCCTTCCGCCATCATCAAGGACGGGCAAGGCTGTCGCCTTACTCACCTTGAAGGTGACCAGCGCTACGGCGAGGGGCGCGTTCTGATAGATCGGTACGCACGGCGAGGAGATTACATTCTCCACAGGGATGCCACCGCCCTCGCTCTCGGCCACTTCGAGAAGGTCTGTGGGGGTCACGATGCCCACAAGATTGCCCCCATCGACAACGGGAAGATGCTTGATCTTTTTCCCCTGGAACACCTTGGCGGCCTTGTTGATGGTCTCCTTGGGGCCGATTATCTCCGGCCTCTTGTTCATGATCAGGGCGAGTTGGTCCTCGTCCGATTTATCGAAGATGTCCTGACGGGTGATAAGGCCCGCTAGAGAACCATCGCTTCTCTTGACGACAGGAAGCCCCGTGAGGTTGTGTTTCACCATCGTCTTGAGGACCTCGTTTCTCCCTCCTGGAATCTGGGCAACGATGGGATTGGTGGTCATGACGTCTTCGACCAGCACCATCAATCTTCCTCCATGGAAGCCCTGACGACCAGAACTGGGCAGAACGCGTGTCTCACCACTCTCTCGGCGACGCTTCCCAAGAGCAGCTTTGACACACCGGTCCTTCCAAGCGTCCCCATGACGATGAGATCATGGTCCTTGGAGTCTTCCAAGATCTTCTTCACGGGAGGCCCCTCCTCCATTTTGACATCCACCTCTACTCCCATCTCATCCGCTATCTTCTTGACGTAGTCTAGGGCCTCATTGCCCTCTTTTTCCAGCAGGGAGTAGACGTTCACTATGGTGGAATCCATCGGGAAGTTGACGAATGATGTCTGGTCGACCACGTAGATGGCGGTGACCTTGGCGTCACAGAGCTTCGCAAGGTGGACGCCCTTTTCGATGGCTGTTTTCGTATATTCGCTTCCGTCAGTAGGTATCAAAATCCTTTTGAATAGGCACACCCTGGTTCCCTCCATATCTTTTCGCCTTTGCAGACCATGAGTGGATCTTCAACGGACGATCGTAGCACGAGATCGGTAACCGTATTCCCTCTCCTGGGCCCAACTACCATGAAGTCGCATGGTGACCCGGGCTGGATACCTATTGGTTCGTTCAGTTCTAAAAGCTTTCGCCCGTTCACGATTGCCATTTCCAGGACTGGGAGCAGGCTCTTCATTCCTTGGTGAAGTAGCAATCTTCCCGCGCATTCCATCTCTGAAAGGATATCTGGCATGGATATCATGGCGTTGTCCGTTCCCAGGCCCAGGGTGACTCCCTTCTCGAGCATCCTTCTCAAGGGAGGCGTTCGCCCGAAGAACAGGTTAGACCTGGGGCAGATCACCACGGGCACATCCAGTTCGGCGCAGATCTCAAGGTCTGAATCCGTTGCCATCGTCATGTGAATCAGAAAATCCGGCTGAAGGTCCAGAATCAGGTCGAGGTCCTCCCTCACCCTCTCACTAGCATGGAGGGCGAACATCTTGCCCCTCCTCTTGGTTAGTGAGGCCATCTCCACGAGTTCTGCGTAATCGCAATCAGAGACGCTTGAGATCCCGATGCCGTCCACCACGGCAAGGAGCGATTCCATCTCCTCCCTTTCGAATCGGGGGGATTCGGGTCTCCCCATGATCACTGGCAAAGCACCTTCCAAGGCGGATTCGCGCAGCGCCCGAGAACCGAAAAGGCCCGATTCCCTGAAGTCCGCGAAGTATGAGATCCCTCTGCGGAACATGAGATCCGATGCCTCCCGGAATATGGAACTCAGCTCTTCCTTTTCCATGGACCGTAGGATGCGATGCTTGAGTCCATCGGGAGGCGCTACGAGTGCCTCCAGGGGGAGTGAGAGGTCAACGGGCACTTGCATGTCCGCAATATGGGTATGGGCATTGATGAGGGTCGGAACCACCATGCCTTCCACCGATGGGTGCCGTGGCGGTCCATCAATCACCTCCACTACCATGCCGTCCTCGAAGGTCAGGTGTCCCTCGATGAATCCATGTGGCGTGAGTATGGAACCGCCGACCTCTTCCATGCACGGGGGATTGAACTCTAGATATATTTAACCTGATAGGCGTAGGTTACTAAACTGTTATATATGGCAATTCGTTTCGCCGAGATAAGGTATTAACATGGTTGCCAAGATCAACGAGGATGAGTGCGTTGCCTGCGGAGCTTGCGAGGATGCCTGCCCCGTTGGAGCCATCACTGTGGACGATGTTGCCGTGGTGGATTCCGACGAGTGTACGAGCTGCGGTGCCTGTGTCGATGAGTGTCCGAACGACGCCATTGAGATAATCTGAG
>CAZQLP010000075.1:0-6649 GCA_964594225.1 uncultured Methanomassiliicoccales archaeon | reverse complement strand
ACTACGCTGGGACACAGCGGAAGTAACGCTTCGGGAGATGGCTCAGTAGAGCCGTTGTTGAGCGAAGCACACCCTTTAGGGGAGTATGTCAAGTGGCAGGGAGCCACGTGATGCCGATGTGATCGTGGTAGGGCACGCCCCTCCACACCGCGTACATCACCCTTCCGCCGTATGGATGGTAAGCGAGTGACAGTCAACCAGTTCACACTGGAGCGATGACGATTGACTCGCGCCAGGCATCACTTTCTGATGGCCGCCACATAGATCAAATCGTTCTCATCGATCTTCCTGGACCTCTTTGCCACCGACTGTCCAAAGAAGAGCAGGCTGCGCTTCTTGAAGAACCCCATTATCCTCTTGAAGATGTCCTCCGGTAGATCCTCAGGGGTGGTAAGGAGCACCGCGGCGTTCCTTGATGTGGAGTATTTGGGTTCCATGTCACCCGGCCCCAGAAGGACCTCCATTCCGTTCATCAGGAAGATGAAGGCGACATTCGCCGATTCCCTCAAGGATGAGTGCAAGATCTCCAATGCGAGGCTGAGAAATGGATGCTCTAAGGTAAGCTCCACCCCATGAAGAGGCCATCCAGCTCACTCATCTCCCCTATGATGGTATCGTGAGCCGATAATCCTGATTGAACATCATTGAGGCTGCCGTTGGCCATCATTTTGTACTCCTCGCCGTAGAGGTGGTCGGATCCCAATAGATCACCTATCTTAATATATCGTTATCTCATTTGATATTATTTCCCCTCGCACTCCGCTCCTAGGATCATGATATCCAAAGAGATGAGGATACTCTGGGGGTTCCCCCATCCATGATCCAATGATATTCCCTTTGACCAGTGCCATCGATAGCGATATGGTCATGCATTTGTCCTAGAATTCACAACGAGACCATCGGGAACCATGTCCCTCTTGACAGGTGCGGATCGTCAGGAGATCCCAACGATGATCCTGTGGAGGATGTCCAGGGTG
Organism: uncultured Methanomassiliicoccales archaeon; assembly: GCA_964594225.1. Taxonomy (GTDB): domain Archaea; phylum Thermoplasmatota; class Thermoplasmata; order Methanomassiliicoccales; family JAAEEP01; genus JAAEEP01. Next base: position 5,672 of record CAZQLP010000075.1, on the reverse strand, counting down.
ACGCTGAGGGATCCGCCCGCATCCTTAAGGTGGTGGTATATCTCCCTCTCCTTCATGGCCTGCATCGGATCCTCGGATTGGAACACGCGCCTCATGCACTCGATGTAGGTGTTCTCGATCTTGCGCTCGCAGTCCCTCCCCTTGGGTATCAGCCCCTCGGCCCCCTCGCGATCGTGCTCCATCATCTCCACCGAGTCGGCCATTGCCTCCGTCCCGCACAGGAGGTCCCTAGCCATGTCCAGCATCCCCTGGTGGGGGGCGATGCCGAAGGCCCACATCTCCCTCGCCGTCGACACGGAGTAGTTGAGGACGTAGTCCATCTGTCTGGATATGCTGTATATGTCCTGCCTGTCGAACGGGGTGGAGAATGCCTTCATGAGGATGTCCTGCATCTCATGCCTGAGATGGTCGGCATGCTCCTCTATCTCCATCAGGTGATAGGGGTCGCTCCTGCCTCCGTTCTCCATCCACTCCACCATGGCCCTGACCCCGTTAACGGTCTCCCTCGCCTGGTTGCGGAGCATCTGGTGGAAGTCGTATCTGGGTGGGAAGATGGAATTTGCGATGCCGCCCTTCTTCTCCTTGGACATCTAACCACTCAAGGCGATTCGCAGGATATAATATATGACCCCGGATATGGCCATGGTCGATGGGATGGTGATGAGCCAGGATATCATTATGTCCTTTGCGACGGACCAGTGGACCATCCTGGCATTCTCGGCCGTCCCGATGCCCACCACGCTCGAAGCGACCACCTGGGTGGACGACACCGGTGCTCCCGCGATCGTGGATAGGGCCACGGAGGCGGTGGAGGTGATCTGCGAGTCCAGCGAGTGAAGGGCCTCGATTCGGTATATTCCCCTGCCTATGGTCCTGATGATCCTCCATCCCCCGCCCAGGGTGCCCAGGGCCATTATCGCGGCGCAGGCCACCCTCACCCACGGGTCCACGTCCATGGTGGTGGTGTACCCGGCCGCGAACAGCACCAGGGCGATGATGCCCATCTGCTTCTGGGTGTCGTTGGCCCCGTGGGTGAACGACAGCATGCCTGATGTGATCCACTGCACCCTCCTTATCGGCCCGTTGACGGACCTCTTCGCGTTCCTCAGCAGGAGCCTCGACAGCTTGAGGATGACATACCCCCCTATGAATCCAATCGCCACGGAGATGAACAGGAAGGCGACCACCTTGGTCACCCCTACCAGCCCCTGCCCTGTGACCAGCTCATTCAGGCCCCATACCACATTCCCCGCCCCGCTGGCCACGATGCCCGCCCCTATGATCCCTCCGACCAGCGCGTGGGTGGAGGACGACGGGATACCGTACTTCCAGGTGAGCAGGTTCCAGATGGTGGAGCCGGTGACCGCCGCCAGCATGACGACCACCATATCTGACCCTGGACCGGTGTCCAGGAGCCCTTGCATGGTGAAGGCCACTGCGCTACCCCCGAGCAGCGCCCCCAGCATATTGGCCGCGGAGGACATGATGATCGCCCCCTTGGGCGTTGCCGCCCGACACTCGATGAGGGTGGCCACCGTGGAGCTGGCATCGTGGAACCCGTTGGTGAAGTCGAACACCAGGGTCATCAGGATCGCGGCGATGACCGTTCCAAGTAGAAGCTCAGTGGGGATCAACAGGTTGCAATGGGTCCGGTCCGTGATATTACTATTCTCTCAGCATCCTGCCCCCGAATTCGGGCATTGAAAAATGGGAAGGGGCTTATGGTTCACTTCATCACTGGGTCCATCGCTTCATGCGCTTCCAGGGCCGGAAGCATCTCGTAACTTGAGAATATTCCCGGCAGTGCCTCCACCCAGGAGGAGTAGGAACGGAACGCGGCCGCTTCGCTGTCCGCCTTCAGGACGGTCAAACCCTTTCCGTCCGGGCAGACCAGCCACTGCACCACCTCCACGCCTTCGCTGGGGAATGTCTCATCTTCCAGCATCTTGGCCCCCCACCTTGGCCACCTTTGAGGGCTGGATGTTCCCGTTGAGAGTCCAGAATGCTACGAATAACATCTTTGTCCACCTCCATTCATCGATACCAATCCCTCTCCAACCTGGGGTATATTAAGATACCTACGGGTGGATGTGAACCTCATGTCGTTCATCCCGTAACCGATGGGGAAAGGATTTGTGAGGGCATTGGGCAGAAAACCCGGCCTTCAGTCGTGGGATGAATGCTGGAGACGTCTCGATATCATCGTGCTTCGGTGATCTGGATGATAGAATGGATGGAAATGGTTTGGGGGATGGGCCTGCACCCATCCTCGAATGACATCCATGCCCGTTTACCCTTCGCATCACTCCGGTGGAATAATCACGATCCTCTCGCCTGCGGGCCCGAACTCCCTGAGCGCACCGCGCCCCAGCTCCCTGGTGATGTACCTGAAGTTGAAGGGCAGGTTGCAGTTCCCGACCGTTCCCAAATATCCGAGGGAGGAGTACAGGGAGAGACGGGGGAAGCTGTTCGATTTCTGGGAGAACGATGTCCTGATCATCTCATCCGGAGACTCCAGGGAGAACGCCCTGAAGGGGGGCATCTCGGCCGCCCTCTACCTCAATGAGGAGGCATCCAAGTGTGGGAAAGCAGGTTGGGGTTGTCTCACCAAGAAGACCGATTCGGCAGGGCTGGGGTGCGCCACCCCCTCTGTGCACGAGATAATCGGCAGGCTCCCGGTCACGATGAGGAACAAGGACTGCCTCGGCGTGAGGGAGGCTACATCATCGATGCCAGTTACACCGGTCCCGTTCTGGAGGAGGTTCTTGAGAAGAACTGCATCATAAGGAAGGTATCCTCCTCCGGGCCGTACAAGGGGGTATCCATAGTGGCCGTTACCATACTGGAGAACGGAAAGGCGATAGCCGTCATAGCCGCCGTGGACATTTCCAAGGGCGCAATGTTCGAGATGCTGAACAAGACCTGGGGGAGAACATCCACCTACAACCCATGAGATCGAATGGGCATCTGGACTGGATCCGCAGCCCAAGGGCTATCGTGGAGATGCGAATCCAACCAGTGAGGAACCGATCCACCGGGTCGAGTTCCCCCATCACTTCCTGATGGCCGCCAGGAACTCGTCGATTGGCATAGCGGTGAACGTGGTGGTCTCCAGCGTCCCTCTGGAGCCCAATTCCACCATGATTCTGGCGATGACGCTGTTGTTGGGAGCCTCCAAGATGTTTAGGAAGTCGTACTCCCCGAGCAGGGCGTACTGCTCCACCATCTTCCCGCCCATGCCGGCGATCTCCTCGTTGACCTCCTTCAGCCTCTGCGGCTTCTGCTTCAGTGACTTCCTGCCCTCGTCGGTCAGCTTGGACAGCACTATGAATGTTGCCATTCTATCAAATACGAATGGGAGGTAGGAGGTTAATATGAATTTCGGAACCAGTTCGACGAGCTTCCCGCTCTTCAGACCGGGTTAGCGACCTGGTTCTTGGGAAGCGACACTCTTGGTCTACTTCGTTCTCTTGAAAACTCTGCCCCCAATTTCATCCTATGGCTAGAACGGGGTCTCGACCCCCGCCGACTCCTAATCGCTTGAACGGTCGCTGATAAGGAATTGCAAAGAGGAAAGGTGGAAATGAAAGGGGAGGGGCCTCAGGCCCACTCCTTGTCGTACATGCTGCCCTCGCCCCTTATATCGTATCTGCCTGGAGGGGGAGTGGGGCCCGCGGGTCCAGCGCCCTTGGAGGCGATGACATCGTCGATCCTCAGGATCATGACGGCCGTCTCCGTCGCGGAGCTGATGGCCTGCTTCAAGACCCTCAGTGGCTCGATCACCTTCTCCTTGGTCATGTCGGAGACCTTGCCAGTGAACACGTTGATCCCGTGCCTGGTCCCCCCATCCTTGTGCGCCTTCCTCAGGTCGATGAGAACGTCGATGGGGTCCAGGCCCGCGTTCTCGGCCAGCACCTTGGGGACGATCTCAAGGGCCGAGGCGTAGGCGTCGATGGCGATCTGCTCCCTTCCGCCCACGGAGGCCGCGTAGGTCCTCAGGTCCATGGAGAGCTCCATGAACGTCGCCCCCCCGCCGGGCACCATCTTGCCGTCCTCCACCGTGACCGCGATCACGTTGAGGGCGTCCTCTAGCGAGCGCTCCGCCTCGTCTAGGACATGCGAGGTGCCGCCCCTGAGCAGGATGGAGACGGCCTTGGGGTTCCTGCACCCGGTTATGAAGGTCATCTCGTCATTCCCCATCGTCCTGGTCTCCACCAGGTCTGCGTAGCCGAGGGCGTCCTTGTCTAGGTCGTCAAGCTGGTTGATTATGGTCGCTCCCGTGGAGTTGGCGAGATTCTTCATGTCGCTCTTCTTGATCCTGCGTATGGAGTACATGCCGGCCCTGGTCATGTAGTGCTGGGCGATCTCATCGATCCCCTTCTGGACCAGGACCACGTTGGCCCCTGTCCTCTTCACCTTCTCCACCATCTCTTTGAGCGTGTTCTCCTCCTCCAGTAGGAAGGCGGAGAGCTGGGAAGGGTCTTTGATCTTTATCGTGGCGTTAACTTCCGTCTTCTTGATCTCGAGGGAGCAGGAGAGCAGTGCGATCTTCGCCTTCTCGACCTTTTTGGGCATGGAGGGGTGAACCGGACCGCGGTTGATTATCACCCCTTCGATGAGCTCCGTGTCGTCGATGGAGGCCCCCTGTCTCTTCACCACCTGGATGTTTTTCAGGTTGATCTTCTTGCCATCACCCTTCGCGATTGCCATCACGGCCTTCACGCTGAGATCGGCCATGTGCTCCCTCGAGGAGGAGATGATCTTGCTGATCATCGAGGTGTTGGCGATGTCCCTGAGCATCTTGGTGTCAGTGGATTTAACGTCAATTCCCAGCTCGTCCAGCTTCCTCAGGGCCCTCTTGGCGGCCTCCCTGTATCCGTTGGATATGATGGTGGGATGGATGTTCGCCTCGACCAGGTCAACGGCCTTCTTCAGAAGCTCACCAGCTATCACGACTGCGGTGGTGGTCCCGTCGCCGCACTCCTCGTCCTGGGTCTTGGCGACCTCGATCAGCATCTTGGCCGCCGGGTGATTCACGTCCATCTTCTTGAGTATCGTCACCCCGTCGTTGGTTATCACCACGTCCCCGACGGGGTCGACCATCATCTTGTCCATTCCTCGAGGACCGAGGGAGCTCTTCACCATGTTGGCGATCATCATCGCCGCGTCGATGTTGCCTTTCTGGGCGCTCTTGCCCTTGGTCCTCTCGGTCCCTTCTCTGAGTATTAGTAACGGTGTACCTCCCAAATCGAATACCTCCTTTTTTGATCATTAGACGAATGGGGCTAAAAGCGTATGCTAGTTCTTCTATATCTAATTATCTCAAATTTGAGGAAGCTGGCCGCCCCCTCACCGGCGCTCCTGGCCAGCCTGGAAGCCTCCTCCTTCCCGTCCCTCATGGAGAGATGCGCCTCTTCCTCGAGCAGCTCCCTTCAACTCCCGACGTCCAGGAATCCGAGCCTGGCCTTGATGGACTCCGAGGCCAGGTCCAGCGAGATCTGCCTATGCTGCGCGAATGACAATGGGTCCATGAAGTAGCTCGAGCGCGCTCTCCTTCGAGAATGATGTCATTCCAGACCACACGTTGAGTATTCTGATCCCTGGGTTCGCAGTACAGCACATCGCTTCGCACTCCTCAAGGACAACATCGGAGCCGACCCAACAAGATGTTT
>CAZQLP010000074.1:0-6919 GCA_964594225.1 uncultured Methanomassiliicoccales archaeon | reverse complement strand
ACGGCTTGGGATCTTTCGGAAATCGAGACGATCGATGACATGGCGAACGGAACCAAGCGCTTCGATTTCTCCCTCAGCGCCCAGAACCTCACCTACTCTAAGATATGGGACAACCAACCTGCCGAGAACCTAGATGGCAGCAGGACAGGGACAGAGGACGACGGCGTGGTGGAGAACGTCGAGTTCCGCTTCCATGTTGAAGCCAATGTCCAGGACATCACCACCGATGTTCCCTGGTACAGGGTGACCGTTGATGATGGTAATGACATAATCGCCTCGGAGGAAGTGGAGTCGAGGACCTACACCGGCACCCATGTATCCGCCTCGTTCAAGTACGATCACATCATCGATGGATGGGACTACACCTCCCAATCCAACTCGTCCAAGCTTATGTTGGAGAACCTTCTGTTCTTCGGGACCTTCATACCCGACGTGGTCCAGAACTGGATCGATGCCCAGTTCATAGATGAGATGGGCGATGGCAGCGGCGTGGTCGAGTACGAGACCGAGGACGGTGAGATGACCGCCGAGAACACGAACGAGATACCGGATGAATCCACGGTTCTGATGAAGAACAAGATCACCTTCCGAGACAATTGGGAGAGATGTGGCTTGCTCTCATGGGTAAGTAATGTCACTGTCGATGGCGAGGAGAAGGACATGTATTATCAGATACATGCCGGCTCCGCAAGCGATATGAGGGGTGAGAACGGCGACGGGAACGTGAAGGCAATAGCAATCCTTGGCGGGTACATATATCCCGCCGGGGAGAACCTATACCACGATCCGATGTTCGAGGCCAGCAGCATCATGTTTCATATAGGCCCTGACTTCCAGCCCTTGATCATGCTCATCATCGTCGGCGCGATGTTCGCCTGTGTCATTCCGGTCGGCGCGGTGATGGTAATGAGACGGAGAACCAAGAGGGTCGACGGAAGGTTGGCCTATCATCTTCCCCCTGAGTACAGAAAGAAGTGAAACCTCTTACTCATTTCCCATTTTTCATCGACCGATCTGGGTCATTTTCTCAAGTGGGATCCTTGCCTTGGCGATTATTTCCTGAGCTAGCTCAATAGTCGGGGCTTTCGTCATGAGTGAGAGCATTATGGAATCAAGCGTGATCATCTTCATCGTGTTGCAGACCGCCATGGGAAGGTGTAAGAACAGTTTCTCGGGAACCGCCCCCCTCAGACGATATGCCATATCCAGCTCCGTTCCCACGATGATCTCCATAGCATCCGTCTCCTTGGCAAAATTGACCATGCCTTGAGTGGAGCCCACGAAGTCGGCCATATCGATGACCTCTGGACGACATTCGGGATGGACCATGAATATCGCGGAGGGATGCTTCTCCTTAATCGTATTTACCTGATCGAGGGTTATGCCCTGGTGGGTCGGGCAGAATCCCGGCCAAAGGATTATCTCCTTCTCAGGAAGAAAGCGCTGAACATACTGGCCTAAGTTACGATCGGGGACAAAGATCACCTGTTTGGAGTCGATCGATTTCACCACTTTCACGGCATTGGCTGAGGTGCAACAGAGGTCCATCTCGGCCTTGCAATCGGCGGAGCTGTTCACGTACCCCACCACCTTGGCTTCAGGATATCGCTCCTTCATCTCGATAATCATTGTTGGGGTGCACATGGCCGCCATCGGACATTTGGCCTCTGACTCGGGCAGAATGACGGTCTTGTCCGGACTGAGGATCTTGGCGCTCTCGGCCATGAAATCGACGCCGCAGAAGACTATCACATCGGCGTCCACCTTGGAGGCAGTAATTGAGAGCCCCAGAGAATCTCCAAGGTGGTCGGCCACGTCCTGAACCTCCGGTACCTGGTAATTGTGTGCCAGAATGACGGCATTGGTCTCGTTCTTGAGCTCCTCAATTCTCTCCCGGATGTCCATGCGATTCCGAAGTGAGGTTCTATATATAAACATTGGGTGGTAACATGCTCCCACTCCACAAGGGTGTGCCTCGCTCAGCGTGGCTCTCATGAAGATGTGTCTATCATATGTGTTCCTTCCAGGTGGTTAGTGAAACTGGCTCGCTTTCATTCCACAGTCAAAGCATGTGGGATGCCTCGCTTGCCACGATGTTAAGGGTTTGCCATTCCATTGTGAGGGGAGTTGATGAGCCCCTCATCTCTAATCTTGCCTACCCCATATCACTTCCGATCGATGACCTTGATTATGTGATAACCGAATTGCGTCTTTACCGGGCCCACGATCTCACCCTTCCTTCCGCCGAAGGCGGCCTTCTCGAATTCGGGAACCATTTTATTCCTTCCGAACCAGCCAAGGTCGCCTCCATTCTTGCCTGAGGGGCACGTTGAGAACTTCTTGGCAAGCTTTCCAAAATCACCACCCGAATTCAATTCCTGGGTAAGGCTCTTTGCCTGGGCCTCGTCCTTCACAAGTATGTGCGCTGCTTGTATCTTCTTGACCATGATTGCCCCAATGGAATCGGGGCTTAATAGCTCATCGGTTTCATGTGTTCACCCTCTTCATTTCCGTTCCTGGGATCCGCTTCAATTTCCCGGTCTCAATGGCCCATTTGAATTTTTCCATCTCACCATCGGCTATCGAGATCCTGTCCCCAGGGCTGTACTTCTTCCTTGAACCCCATTCAGTGAAGGGTGAAATCACCCGATAAAGTCGAGCCTCCTCCACCTTGGTCTTTCCGCTCGGTCTCCCTTTCAGATCGGAATAATTGCCCGCATGGACGTCAAGCTTTCCGTCCCTCAATACGCCCACCTTGTTGCAGACGGCATCCATGAGGTATCTGTCATGTGTCACTATCAATAGTGTCCCTGGATAATCAGCCAAAGCGGATTCGACCGCATGCTTAGCCGGGATATCAAGATAATTCGTAGGCTCGTCCATCACCAGAAGGTTTCTCCGATCCGCTATGAGCATGGCAAGTGCGACCCTGGCCCTCTCCCCGCCGGAAAGGGAACCTATTGGCCTCTCCACCTGCTCACCGGTGAGAAGAAGCTTGGCCAGCAGCCTCCTCGCACTGAGCTTCCCCTCATCCTCACCGAGCATAGGGACGATCAGCTGCTCTGCTGACTTGGTATTGTCCAACATATCATGTCCCTGAGCGAAGTAGCCTATCCTGGCGCCAGGGGCCACCCACAGTTCACCCCTGTACGGCAACTCGCCAAGGATGCCCTTGATCAGGGTGGTCTTGCCCGCCCCGTTCGGACCGAAGATGCCCATCTTGTCCCCCGTCTCCAGGGAGAGGTCCAGACCCGTGATCACCTCCTTCCTTCCTCTCCTAATCTCCAGATCAGAGGCCAACACCATATTCCTTCCCGACTTGCCCTTCACCCCGATCTCCATGACGATTTCCCTGTCCTTGTACGGTCCTTCTGTCCAATCCATGCGGTCGATCATCTTCTGACGGGTCTTATGAGTGCCGCTGAACCATTCCCGTCTGTGGAGTTCCTCCGCCACCCTCTCGTGATGCTCTCTCTTGACGCGATCTTTCTCAGCCTCCTTCCACTGGCGTTCCAGATCCAGGGCCTTCTTCTCGGCGAATGCGGAGTAGTTTCCCGTGTAACTCCTCAGATGCCCTCTCTCCAGCTCAACCACCCTGATCACCACGTCATCCAGGAAGTACCTGTCATGTGAGACTATCACCTGGGCACAATCCAGATCAAGGAGGAAGTCCTCAAGCCACTCCACAGAATCGATATCAAGATGGCTGGTGGGTTCATCCAGGATCAGGAGTTCATAGTCCTCTGCCCTTATCAGAATCTTGGCTAGCATCACCTTGGTGACCTCCCCTCCACTCAGTTCACCGATCCGTTTGTTCAGCATGTTCTCCTCTATGCCCATGTACTGGAGGACCTCCATGTCCCTCTCGTTGAAATCTCCCTTGAGTTTGTTCAATTCTGATCTGAGCCGTCCGTACTCCTCCGCAACATCATCCCATGAGAGTCCATCGCCGGGCATGCCTGAGGTCATCATTGATTCGAGTTCCCCCACTCTCTCGTTCAATAAGTGGGAGACTATACCTTCCTTCACCGTCTCAAGGACCTTTTCCTCACCGGTGAACGTGGGTATTTGGGGAAGGTAACCGACCCTGTCGGTCCTAATGATGAGTTCACCCGAATCGGGTCTCAGATCCTTGGTGAGCAGGGAGAGCAAGGTGCTCTTTCCCGAGCCATTTGCCCCGACAAGGGCAATCCTGTCCCCTCTGTTGACCTGGAACATTATGTCCTTCAGGACATGATTCGGTCCAAATGATTTGGAGATCCCATCCGCCCTCAAGAGCATGTCCAGGCCAACATCGAGCATACATAAAACCCTTGTCTCCAAATGTCATTAGGCCAAAAAGACCATCTACCTCCGGAACCATGGTACAGGTGGATGGGCGAGACCATCTCCATCAGGTTCGCCGAAAGGGGGGGCCAGGGCATTCTCGCTGTGCCAGAACGGACATGGAAGGGGATACTGCGTTTGCCAGACCCAGTTGTACGAACCGGAGGCCAGGGGAAGCGCCTCGAAATGCGATTGGTGGAGGAAGGTCCTCCAGAATAAAGGATCGAGGGGGTTATGAGTCTTGAGGGATATCGATCTCGGTGCGCTGAGGCGTGAGGGAAGGCGCTCACTGTCCGAGGCCGAGTCCAAGACGCTCCTGAGAGAATATGGGATACCTACCACCGACTTCCTGCTCCCTGGGAGAGAGGAGCTTGATTTCCTGGAAGTCGCCTTCCCCCTTGTGGTGAAAGTTAACTCCCCCGAGGTCCTTCATAAGATTGAAAGGGGTGGAGTGTTCGTCGATGTCCAGGATAGAAGGGAGTTGATCCGGAGGTATGACGAGATAATGACGAGATTCCCAGGGGCAGAGGTCCTCGTCGAGCCAATGGAAGAGGGCAGCGCGGAATTCATAGTGGGGCTGATCAGGGACCCCATCTTTGGCATCTCCCTGATGCTCGGGATGGGGGGCGTTCTGACTGAGCTATATCAGGATGTGACCTTCCGCAAGGTTCCCATACGTCCTGGGGACGCCGAAGAGATGCTGGATGAGATCAAAGGAGGGAGTCTTCTCAAAGGATTTAGGGGAATCAAGGCTGACAGGGGAGCGGTCAAGGAACTGCTCCTCAGAACATCTGATATGGGGAGAGAACTCAGGGAACACATCGGCCAGATGGACCTCAACCCCGTGATCGTCAAGGAGAAAGGTTGCGTGGTTGTTGACGCAAAGGTAGTTCTTGAATCATTGTGACGAGAATGGTCGTTTCACCCTGATCGGAAAGGGCAACTTATTAATTGGCATTATCGATAGCGTAATCTTGGCGAAGGTGACGATGTGTCTGAAAGAGAGGAGCGGGCTTCCAAGTACTTCCGATGCGATCCAAGGGAAAGAGCGGCTTTTGAGGCGGGGATTAAGATGGGGACGGTCTACCATCAATTCGTTGGAACACCAGTCGCTTTCTCCAACGTAAACAGCCTGGAGAAAGCCATTGAGGAAGGGGTGATGGTGCAGCCCTTTGTTCAGGATGTCAAGGTTACCATTGATCGGAGCCAATTGAGAGAGAAGACGAACGAGTTCGATTATCAAACGCTCACTGGCAACATGATAGGCGTGGAACTCACCATCTGCCTTGAAGATGTCATTGTCGTGACCTCCATGAGGTACATAAAGGAGCTTAATTACCCTCTAATGTACATCAAGGATATCAAGGATATCGACGACCAAGAACCCGTTCTTCCTTAGAATCAATTCGGATTCTTCTCCATGCACCATTCGCATAATTTGATGGTCCAGTATCCGTATTATTGCATAAACATAATTAGGGGGAAATGGCATATCGGGTGGCATTGGTGTGAGGTTTCGGGGGATTGACTTAGCTTACGTATTCTATGGTGACTCTAGATGAATCGTGGCATTAAAATTGGCATTACAGGTCTCCCGGGTGCGGGAAAGACCCACGCACTGCTGAAGGTCATCGAGATGCTGGAAATGGAGGAGATCAAGGTGGGCGGAATGATAACACAGCCCATCATCGAGGAGAAGAAGCGGACGGGTTTCAATGTCATCGATTGGGATACCAAGCGGTCGGCGGTCCTTGCTCACGTCAACATTGAAAGCAAATTCACTGTCGGCAAATTCGGAGTCGATCTCGATGCTCTGGAGGAAGTTGGGGTTTCGTCCCTGAAGAAAGCAGCGGAGGAGGCCGACGTCATAGTTATCGATGAGGTCGGAAGGATGGAAGTTGAGAGTGCGTCATTCATCGATACGGTGAAGGACGCTTTGGATATGGATAAACCGATACTACTCACCCTTCACAAGAAATCAAGGAATCCTCTCCTTCAAGACATAAGACGCAGGGATGACGTGCGGATCCTGGAGGTGACCCCCATCAACAGGAATCTTTTGCCGTACAAGATCATGAAGCTCATGAAGGGAGAGCTGTTGTGATTCAGAAAATTGATGTCGTCGAGATACGTGAGGGCGAGACCAGGCTCCTGGTTCCCGCTGATCATTCCCTGAAGGGCCCTGGGAAAAGAACAGGGAAGGTCTTCTTCAACAATCAGATGGGTTTCAGCAGAGATATCACGGTATCCCTGTTCAGGGCCATAGATGCCAAGGGATGGGACGTCCTTGATGCCATGGCCGGTACCGGTGCCAGAGGGATTAGGATCGCCAATGAGGCAGGAGGGGATTTTAACATTTGGATTAACGATGTGGAGAAGGAGGCCTATTTATTCGTAGAGGGGAACATAGAGGCTAATGGATTGAAGAGAACGTTCCCCCTGAACCAGGATCTCAGATGCCTTCTCGCGCGGAAGGTGTTCCACTACGTCGACGTCGATCCATTTGGCTCTCCCGTTCCATTTCTCCAGTCGTCTATAAATGGCTGCAGGAGGAGAGGGATGCTGGCTGAGACCGCGACCGATACGGCACCCC
>CAZQLP010000073.1:0-6927 GCA_964594225.1 uncultured Methanomassiliicoccales archaeon | reverse complement strand
CCGCTGAACACCTTCTCGGCTTCCTCCTCTTTCTGTACTCCCTCGGAGATGGGGAACCCCCTGATGAGGGTTAAGAGCATCTGACCCAGGAATAGTGTCATTACGAGAAGCAGGATCATTCCCCCCACGAAACCGTAGCCGCCAAGAACCGCCATGATGGATATCAGTATCAGGGCGAGAAGCATGAACCCCAGCTCCCTCCTCAACATCCCCTTCTTGATGATGAGGGGGCAGAACAGGGCCGAGACGCCCAGGACCAGGCCTATGTTGGCAATGTTGCTTCCTATGATGCCGCCGAGGGCCATATCAGAGGATGAAGTGGCCACGGCAGTGAGAGCAAGCACCGCCTCCGGGGCGGAGGATCCGAAGGCGACTATGGTGATGCCCACCACGAACGGCGGAATTCCAAGCAGGATAGAGAACCTGGCCGCCCCGTCGATCATCCACTTCGAGCCCAGATATAGTAGGGCGAATCCGAGGATGATGACCACGGCAAAAAGGAGAATATTCTTTACCCTGGGTGTAAAAAGGATTGTGGGTACTTCATCATTTGCTCAAATCCTAACCCTCTAGAATGGATGAAAAACGAGCCTGGGAGGGGGTCTCCCTTACCCCAAAAGAAACTCCATATAATGAAAAATACATGCGATTAGTATATAATTGAGAAGACAATACATGCATAATGATGTCCAAGGCGGACACTCATATCCATACCCGCTACTCTGGTTGGGGGTCATTCGGACCACTCCGGTTTCCTGAGTCCGTATCAGATCCCAGGGACGTAGTGAAGAAGGCCCACTCAATGGGATTCAGGGTGATCTGCATCACCGACCATAACTCCATCGACGGAGCGGTCAAGGCCAGGGAGTACGCCGACTCGATCGAGGACATCGAAGTGGTGGTGGGGGAGGAGGTCTCCACCGCCGATGGAGAGATCATCGGGCTTTTCTTGAACGAGGAGATCCCTCCTGGAATGTCCGCGAAGGAGACCATCTCCAAGATCAGGGGCCAGGGAGGGGTGGTAATCGCACCCCATCCGTTCAGCCTTCACTGCCCCGCTCTCGGGGAAAAGATCGAGGAACTGGACATCGACGGGATCGAGATTCTGAACGCTGGTCACATCGACAACTACGCCAACAAGACCGCCTCCGAGTGGAGCAACATAGGACGCTGGGCCGACATGGGCGGCAGCGATTCTCACGTCTTGAGCACCATAGGAGATGCGTACACCCTCTTCGAGGGAGAGACCGCTGAGGACCTCCGCAAGGCCATCCTGAACCGGACGACCACGGTGAGAGGGGGGGCTTGGCGCCTGGAGAAGGCCATCCACTGGAGCATCGGTGTGGTGGTAACGTCTGATGTCCTAATGCTAAAATCCATGCTGGGACTGATAAGAGAGGCGGACATGCACGATGATCCCATACTCCACAAGATCAGCATCCTCAGAACCGGAAAGAAGTTTCTCGCCCTTTTCGGTTCCATACTGTACCTGATACCCCCCATACCATTCCTCTGTGGGATTACTGGGCAGCAGTTCCTCAAGAGGAAGGCCCGGATCGCCAAGATAGGCAGGAAGAAGTAACCCGTTTTCAAGCATCGAACCGCATCCGCCTCAGGTGCCATGCTCGTGTTCACGATGATGCCTTGGATTAAAGAGATGGCAGAATGCCGCAGTCATCACCTCGCTCAAAGCGGCGTGTGACCTGACTTGCCGCGATGGGATGGTACGTCCTGTCACCGCAGTTCATCAAGCCGAAGTATCCTATCAATATTATGATGATGAGATGACCCGCCATCAACATCACAGAGATTGCGGTGTCAACCATCTCACTTTGACCTCCATCCAACGATATCGGGGATTGAGACGTTCCTCTACGCAGAACTCCTAGTCGCAGGTGAACAGCCCGTATCCGTTGGATACCTGGACGACTTCATCCTGCGCTGTTAGGGCTTAACACGCATATGACTGTTAATGGATCGGGCATCCAGTGCGCTGCCTAGAAAACAGTTCCAGCGGTCTCAATGCCAATCTGGAAATCCGACTCGGAGAAGAACACGATCACCACCATCTCCAGCCCACGGTTCTCCTCCAAGAATTCCCTTATTGTAGTCAGGGCGACCCTGCTCGCCTCCTCGATAGGATAGCCGTAAACACCGGTGCTGATCGAGGGGAATGCGATGGACCTGAGCCCCTCCCCGAATGCCAGGGTAAGGGAGCTGCGATATGCATCGGACAGCAGTCCACTCTCTCCGCGATCGCCTCCACCCCAGATGGGACCTACGGTGTGGATGACGTGCCTGGCCTTGAGATCCCCTCCTGCTGTGATGACGGCGTTCCCGGTGGGCATCCCGTCAGGCCATCGGGTCCTGCGGATCTCCTTGCATTCCTGCAGGATGCGCTTCCCGCCCTTCCTGTGGATCGCACCGTCGACACCTCCTCCTCCAAGGAGGCTGGAGTTGGCGGCGTTGACGATGGCATCGGTGTCCTGCTCGGTGATATCGCCCTTGACCAGATGTATCTCGCAGCCGTTGATCGTCGCTACCTTCATCCCTCTGTCCCCTTTCGGACCCCAAGTAAATATCAATTTCGCGGATATTGAACTTTATGCCCCATGTTACTCTCAAGGTTCCGGTGCGATTCGATCGCCTGCTCTCATTACCTACCGCCGGGTGGCGTGGGAGAACATGAACGCTCGGCATCCAGCTCCCTCACTTTGGACCTCAGGAGCATGAAGACCGTTGTCGCGAACAGGAAGCTGATAAGAAGGCCGATAAAGTTACCATCCTCTCCGATCAGCACTCCAAGTACGGCGAAGAAGTTGAAGGCCGCATGCATGAGTATGGCCAACATCAGATAGTAGAGCCAGTGGACATCCACACCTTCCTGCCTTCCCAACCTGTACCGGGCGAAACCGTAGCCCGCCACTCCCGTGGCGGAGGCGTGAAGAAGCGTGGAGGACAGGGCCCTGGCGATCGCCGTGACAATGAACACCTCTACGCCGACTATCAAGGCGTCCGAGAGGTATAGGATGTTCTCCGTGGCGGCGAATCCCAATCCTATCGCTACTCCATAGATGATGCCGTTCTCGACCTCGGTAAGGTAATCGTATACTAGGAAGATCCCGGTAGCCTTGAGGACCTCCTCCACGATGGGGGCGATGACACACACGAGGAACACCAGACGCCACTCTGGACTCAGGTACTGGAAGAACCACAGTAGGTCGGCAAAGGGACTGCTTCCGGAGAACAGAAGCGCGATTATAGCGGTCTCTATGAGAATAGCGAGGAGGACGGTGTACGAAGCCCCATAGAGGAACGCCCTTGCCACGACAGAATAAGGCTCCCTCTGACACACTTCCAGGTTCCTTACCCAAATCATATATGCAATCGATGGAATGACTGCCGCGATAGCTACCGTGATTATCCCGAGGATGTCCAAGGCCATCGCTGATGTTCATTGGTGGTCGTTCAATAATAAAACTTTGTCTCATGCCTGATGATGAATATCACACTTCTCCGCTCTGGGGAAGTCATCACCCAAAGCTAATAAATGAGTCGACTGGCTTAGGGTTGATGATGTCCGGGGCAAACGTGATCAGGGCGGAGACTGTGGAGGCGGAGCCCATCTCCGGTGTTAGATGCGTAAAGGACCCCCTGATAATCGAGTCAGATTTTCCCGCGTACCTGCTGGATGAGTCGAAGATGACCGGTAAGGCCCGGTACTTATTCTTCCCAAGGTCGGAGGGCGAACTTGCCTCCGTCATCGAGTTCCTGGGTGAGCAGGGAGAGACCATATCGATTAGCGGCGCAAGGACTGGGATTGTGGGAAGCGCTGTTTCCCAGGGAGGAGGGATCGTATCAACCGAGAGAATGGACCGAGTGATAGGCATCGGATGGGACGAGGACGAGGGACGGTACTACGTCAGGTGTGAGCCGGCTGTGACCCTCGCCCATCTCGAGGAAATCCTGGTCAGACCGGAAGGGGGAGGGCTGGAGGAGCTTACGGAGGGAAGCCTGGAGGATTTTGGGAAGGGGAGTTATCACTACCCCGTGGATCCCACGGAGAGGGGGGCTTCAGTAGGGGGAACGGTGGCTACCAACGCCTCTGGCGCCCGTACGTTCAGATACGGCCCCACCCGAGACTGGGTGAGAAGGCTGAGGGTCATGCTCCCCGATGGTCACGTGCTGGACATCACAAGGGGTAGGATATTCGAGAAGGATGGGAAGTTCAGGATATCCCTTTCCCACGGTGAGGAGGTCTGGGTCCCTGTACCCGGATACGGCAGATCACACGAGGAGGGGATTAAGAATGTGGCCGGTATTTTCTCTGCGAACGGCATGGACCTCATCGATCTCTTCATTGGGTCGGAGGGGTTGCTCGGCATAATCACAATGGTGGAGATGTGGCTCGAGGAGATGAGACCCCGGTTCTCGGTGGTGCTCTTCCTGGACGACCTCGACAACGCCCTTGATTTCGTGGAACTACTCAGGTCCGATGCAAGGATTGAACCGGAGTTCCTGGAACTTATGGATGGCCGCTGTCTCTCTCTGTTGAGGGACGTTCAGGAATCCACGCCCGCCGCCCTGGGAATGCCCCCCATACCGGTCGAGGCAGGCTCAGCCATCCTTTTTGATCTTCCCCTCCGGGAAAACATGGAACTGGAACTGAAGTTGATCTCCTCTCTCGCTAGGAGATGCGGATCCTCCCTCGAAAGAAGTTGGTGCGGATATGAACGCAGGGAGCTGGAGAGGTTTTCGCGATTCCGGCACTCCGCACCCGAGATCGTGAACGCGATCATTACGAGTCAGAAGAGGAATCACCCGGAACTGCACAAACTCGGCACGGACATCTCGGTGCCGAACAGACACATGAGGGAGATGATGACCTTCTACGTCCAGAGAATGGAGGAGTCCGGGCTGGATTACGTCATCTTCGGACATATTGGTGATAATCATCCTCACGTCAACATACTTCCCCATGACCCGGAGGAGCTGAGCAGGGGAAAGGACATGTATCTCGAGTTCTCCAAAAAGGCGGTGGAGCTGGGAGGCTCGGTGAGCGCCGAGCACGGGATTGGTAAGTTGAAGAGGGACCTACTCAGGGTGATGTATGGAGACGAGGGCATCGAGGAGATGAGAAATGTCAAACGTTCTCTAGATCCCAGAGGCATCATGAACCCGGGGAATATGTTCGAGTTGGAGGCGATCCGATGAAGATCGTGATCTGCGTTAAGCATGTACCAGAGACCAACTCCGTTCAGGTGGATCCGGAGACCGGCACACTGATTAGAGAAGGGGTATCATCTATTCTCAATCCATTCTGCGAGTACGCTCTGGACGAGGCGGTGAGGATTGGAAAGAAGAATGGAGGTGCTGAAATCGTGGCGGTGACCATGGGTCCGCCACAGGCCCGCTCCGCGCTTCTTAGATGCCTAGAGCTGGGTGCTGACAGCGGGGTATTGCTCAGCGACAGAAGCTTCGCTGGCTCTGATTGCTGGGCCACTGCCCTCGCCCTCACCACATTCATTAGGAGGGAGATCGGGGACTTCGACCTGATCCTCACCGGCAAGCAGGCCATCGATGGTGACACGGCCCAGGTCCCAGCGGAGATGGCCGAGATGCTGGGCATCCCACAGATTACTGGGTGCTCGGGGGTCGAGATCGATGGGGGCAATGTGCTGGCCATCAGGGAGCTGGATTCAGGTACGGAGCTGATTAGGGCCAAGATTCCAGCTCTGGTATCCATAGGTAAGGGAAGCAACATCCGTCGCCTGCCGTCGATGGCCGACTTCCTCGAGTCCCGCTCAAGGGAGATAAGGATCATTGGGGCCGATGATCTGGAGATAGATGTGAGCAGGCTTGGGCTTCTTGGATCCCTCACACAGGTGACCAGGGTGTTCCCCCCGCCTGTAAGGGAGAGGGGAAAGATCATTAACGGCTCCGATCCAGAGAAGGCGGCAGAGAGACTGCTGAGGTTCCTGGATGACTTGCAAATCAAGATCACGAGGGGGGAGGACAGCTGCTGACCATAGACGCTGAGAGATGTATGGGATGCGGAGCCTGCGAGAGAGGATGCCCCTTCGGGGCCATCAAGATGGAGGGAGACCTCCCGGTTGTCAAGGAGAACTGCACCCTGTGCGGAATCTGCGTCAATCTATGTAGTTACCACGCCATCTCCCTGGAGAGGGCAAAGATCCCCCCAGACTCTCTCGGGGAATGGAAGGACATCATGGTGTGGGGCGAGTGGGAGGACCGTGACGGTCTGAAGATCAGGGAGGTCGTGTTCGAGCTACTGGGAAAGGCCCGTGCCCTATCCGTCACCACTGATGATCGGATAGTGGTTGCCATAGCGGGTCCGGTGGGCATGGAAGGACCGTCCGAGGAGCTGTTCAGGTACGGGGCCGACAGGGTGGTGTACCTGGAGCACGAGCTACTTGACAGATACACGACCGACGGCTACGCCAACGTTCTCTCCGCCCTCATCGCGGATGAAAGACCGTCGGTGATGCTGTTCGGCGCCACCGTGAACGGAAGGGATCTCGCCCCACGCATAGCGGCGAGGCTCGGTATCGGTTTGACGGCGGATTGCACCGAGCTGACGATCGATGACGAGGGGGAGTTGCTGCAAACCAGGCCCGCGTTCGGGGGGAACATCATGGCCTCCATTCTGACCCCTTACACCAGGCCGCAGATGGCCACGGTGAGGCCCAGGGTGTTTAAGCCTCCCATACCCGTCAATGGCAGAGGCGGCGTGGTCGAGAGAAGGGCGGTCCGTCTTAGAAGATCGTCACTGAGAACGGAGATAGTGGAATCCGCATCGGAGGAGGAAGGAGGAGCAATGATTGAGGAGGCCGAGGTCCTCTTGTCCGTGGGAAGGGGCATAGCCAGCAGGGATAACCTCGACATGATTCGCGAGTTGGCCAAGGA
>CAZQLP010000072.1:0-7205 GCA_964594225.1 uncultured Methanomassiliicoccales archaeon | reverse complement strand
TAGAGGAGGTCGAGCCGGAGATCATCGAGGAAGAGCCAGAGTCCTCGATAGAGGAAGAGGGACCCAAGGTTGTCGAAGAGGGCGGTTATTTCGCCGCCCCCAAACCAGAGCTCGATGAGGAGACTCGCAGGCTATTCGAGATCAGGAAGTCCACCAAGCTTCCCAAGTTCAGAAGACAGGAGTGGTTCCGCTACAAGAGGCTGGGCGAGAAGTACAGAAGGCCCAAGGGTATGCACAGCAAGATGAGACGGAGATACAAGTACCGCCCACCTATGGCGAGCGTCGGCTACCGGACACCTAGTAAGGTCCGCGACCTGCACTCGTCCGGCTTCAAGGAGGTGCTGGTCCACAACCCGGATCATCTGGAGGGCCTTGATCCCAAGACCCAGGCAGCCAGGGTCGGACATTCCGTGGGCTACAAGAAGCGCCTGGACATCGAGAGGAAGGCCACCCAACTTGGGATTCACATACTCAACAGGATGCGATACTAATGGACCTCAAGAATCAGAAACGGATGGCGGCGGAGCTCCTGGGATGTGGGAAGAACCGGGTGTGGATAGATCCCAACCGTATCGAGGATGTCGCCGACGCGATCACTAGGGCGGACGTCAGGACCGCCATCGACTCAGGCACCATCAAGGCCATTCCCAAGAAGGGCATATCCAAGTCGAGGACCAGGTATGCCCAGGGTCAGAAGAGCAAGGGAAGGAGAAGGGGGCCCGGAAGCCGAAAGGGTTCCGCCGGGGCCAGGAATCCCAGAAAGAGGAGGTGGATCCAGATCATCAGACCCATAAGGGAAGAGCTCAAGCAGCTCCGCGACAATGGGAGGATCTCCCGATCGGTGTACCGGGAGTTCTACCGCAAGGCCAAAGGCGGGATGTTCAAGAACAGGAACCACCTCATAGGTCACCTCGTATCCGAGGGGCATCTAGAGGAGGGAAGCTGATGGTACACGGTTCAAGATACAAGGTGCCGTTCCGTCGCCGACGCGAGGGACGGACCGATTACAGGTACAGGGCCAGACTGCTCAGGTCCGGTTTGCCCCGGGCTGTGGTTAGGTTCTCCAATATGCACGTATCTATACAGTTCATAGAGTACGACGCCACCGGCGACCGCGTGGCGACATCCGCCCACTCCAGGGACCTCAAGGGCTTTGGATGGGAGAGATCCACGGGCAACACCCCATCAGCGTACCTGACCGGCTATCTCGCCGGGAAGAGGGCACTGGACAAGGGGATCGAGGAGGCGGTCCTGGACATCGGACTGAGGGTCCCCGCAAGGGGCGTCTCCTGCTTCGCCGCCCTCAAGGGGCTGGTGGATTCGGGGATTCGTATTCCCCACGGAGAGGACATCATCCCCGATGAGGAGAGGCTTGTTGGAGGGCATATCGGGGAAGATATCAAGGATCAGGTGGAGAAGATTAGAGAGAAGATGGAGGGAGAGTGAGATGGATTGGAATCCAAAGACCAGGCTGGGGAAGATGCTTCTCAAAGGTGAGATAACCACAATGAGCGATGCCCTGGCCACCAAGCTTCCCCTGAGGGAACCCGAGATCGTGGATATCCTCCTGCCAGAGATGGCTGATGAGGTCATCGACCTCAACATGGTGCAGAGGATGACCGACTCCGGAAGGAGGGTGAAGTTCGGCGTCACCTGTGCCGTGGGCAACAGTGACGGTTTTGTCGGGGTCGGTCGCGCCAAGGGGAAGGAGGTCGGTCCCGCCATCAGGAAGGGGATTGACATCGCCAAGCTGAACATCATCGAGATCAAGAGGGGTTGTGGTTCCTGGGAATGCGGTTGCGGGACACCTCACACCCTGCCTTTCGAGATCAGGGGCAAGGCCGGCTCGGTCGAGGTGGTCCTCAAACCGGCGCCCCGGGGTATAGGTCTGGCGGTGGGCGATGTCTCCAAGAGCATCCTGACCCTCGCGGGCATCAAGGACGCCTGGGGATTTGCCAGGGGCCACACCAAGACCACTATCAACTACGCCCTGGCGACATTCGACGCGCTCAAGAAGACCTCGGAGATCAGGGTGAGCGATGACCAGGCTAGACGTCTCAAGATCATCAGCGGCCCGACTATGGTACACATCACGGAGCAACGGTTCGAAGAATCTGCGGGCGATGCCGCAGTAGAGGAAGAGTGAGAGAAATGGCTTACGCTGTCGTTAGGGTTCGCGGGACTGTCAACGTGAAGCATGAGATCGAGAACACCATGAAGCTGCTCAACCTCACCCGGGTGAACCACTGCGTCATCGTGCCCGACAACCCCACGGTCAGGGGCATGCTGAACAAGGCGAAGGACTACATCACTTGGGGCGAGATAAGCGAGCAGAACCTCGCCCGACTGATCAAGTTCAAGGGCAGGTTAATGGGTGACAGGCCCATAGATGACAATTACATCCTGGAGAACTCGGATTTCACCTCAATAATGTCCTTGGCGAAGGGCATATTGAGCGACCGGTTCATGTTCAAGGACCTTGCGAACGTCAAGCCCGTGTTCCGCCTCGGTCCCCCAAGGAAGGGGTACGAGGGCATCAAGCGCTCCTACCGTAACCGTGGAGCGCTCGGATACCGCGGGCAGGATATGAACGACCTCTTGGAGAGGATGCTTTAGGAGGAACCACGATGCCAAGCAGGACTTCAAAGCTCAGAGGGAGTCGCACCCACGGTCGCGGCAAGAAAGCCGGCAGGGGTGCTGGTAAGAGAGGTGGCCGCGGCAACGCTGGGGTGTGGAAACATCGGAAAATGAGCATTTATAAATATGACCCTCAGCATTTTGGCAGACGAGGTTTCAAGCGGCCCCAGAAGGTCGTTTCCGCTAAGATCACAATGAACGTTGGAGAACTCGAGGAGAACCTTGAGATCCTCAAGAGGGATGGGTTTGCAACCGAGGAGAGTGGCATCACGACGGTAGATCTGACTATAATGGGCGTCGACAAACTCCTGGGAAGTGGCAATGTCGTTACACCGCTGCAAATTTTAGTCCCGGATACCTCGGAGAGAGCGAGGGAGAAAATAGAGGAAGCGGGCGGAGCGATCTTGGAGCCACAGTGACCACTCTGTGATCCCCATGGCTACTGAGGAAAAGAGTCTGCTCTACAAACTGAAACCCATTACTGATAGGTTGCCCGCTGTCAGCCGACCTGAGGGGCACGTTCACTTCAGGTCCAAGATGATGTGGGTCGTCCTGATCCTGATATTCTATTTCGTCATGACGAACGTGTTCCTATACGGTCTGGACCAGTCACAGACCGTGGACCTGTTCGCCCAGTACCGGGCCATCCTCGCGGGCGCACAGGGTTCACTGATGCACCTAGGTATAGGGCCCATAGTCACTGCCTCGATCATAATGCAGCTGTTCGTGGGAGCCAAGATCATCAGGCTGGACCTTCAGGACGAAGAGGACAAGGCGGTGTATCAGAGTTCCCAGAAATTCCTGGTCATCGTCATGATCATCGTGGAGTCGGTCCCGCAGGTGTTCGGCTACTTGGTGCCTTCTGAGGTTCTCGTCGGCAACCTGGACGGCATGTTCGGTATTGGAGGCATATTCAGCGGCCTCAACTTGGCCAGATTCATCATCGTGCTTCAGCTGTTCATAGGATCATACCTCGTGTTCCTCATGGATGAGGTGGTTTCAAAATGGGGTATAGGGAGCGGCATATCGCTGTTCATCGCTGCCGGTGTAGCGCAAGCTATATTCACAGGAACGCTAAACTGGCAGCCGGTGGATTCGGGTCTGCCCATGGGTCTTGACAACCCCCCATCCGGCACCATACCCAAGACCGTTTTCATCATGCAGAACATGTCGGCATCGGAGATGGCCAGCGGTGGCTACGAGCAAATATTGCTTTCGAACCCGAATCCAATGATCGCATTGGTTGGAACCATAGCCATATTCATGTTCGTGGCCTACGCCGAGAGCTCACGCATCGAGCTACCCCTTGCCCACGGTTCGGCCAGGGGCGCCAGGGGCAGGTACCCCATTAAGCTTATATACGCATCGAATATCCCAGTCATTCTGATGGCCGCCCTGCTGGCCAACGTATCGATGATCACGCTGCTGCTCTACAACAGCCAGATCCCGATCATAGGGGGCAATCCATTATTGGGTTACTATCCACCGGGAACCAGTCAGGCCGCGGGAGGTTTGGCGTGGTATCTCAGCGCCCCGATGGGCTTAGGGGAGTGGTTGCTCCCAATGGTGGATCCGGGCGGGTACGGATACCTGGTCTACGATCACGGTTCCCTGCAGGTGGGCATCAGGGTGGTGACGTACTTCTCGATCATGGTGTTAGGATCCATAATGTTCGCCAAGTTCTGGATCAATACCACCAACATGGGAGCGGATGCCGTGGCCAGGCAAATCGAGAGCAGCGGTCTCCTGATCCCCGGTTTCAGACGGGACCCCAGGGTGCTGAGACGCGTTCTCGAACGATACATTCCTGTGGTCACTGTCATCAGCGGTGCTGTGGTGGGAGGGCTGGCGGCTGGAGCTGATCTAATCGGGACTGTGGGAAATGCCTCTGGAACAGGGGTGCTGCTAGCCGTAGGTATCTTAATACAGTTCTACGAAGCTATGGGGCGGGAACAAATGATGGAAATGCACCCTGTATTGAGACAGTTCTTCGGAGGTGAGTAAGTATGGCAAGTGAGGTCCAGGAGGGAATGAGCTGGTCCAGGATGGGCACTATATTCATACTGATACTTGCCGTGTTCATAATGTTTGATCAGAATCTTCGGAACGGGCTGGGAACGATCATCGGCTACGCCCTGGAGCCCCTGGTGGGATTCGGGGGCAGCTACCCCGTGGTGACCCTGTTCCTGACGGGTATGATCATGGCCTCGGGCACCATCATCCTCAGGCACTTCTTCATGGACTACGTCGAGCAGATCCGGAGCCAGAAAATCGTCTCCGCGTTCAACAAGGAGCTGAGGGAGGCCAGGGTAGAAAACAACACGTACAAGATCAAGAAGCTCACGGAGATGCAGCAGGACGTGCTCAAGAAGTCTATGCAGTCATCCACGGCGCAGCTCAAGCTGCTCCCGGTAACCATGATCATCATCATACCCATTTTCGCCTGGATCGCGGTCTTCATAGGCGGAATCCCCAACACGATAATCTCGGTACCGTGGGCAGACAACGTGAACCTCAATAGCTCCATCGTGCTTCCCGTCTGGATCCTGCTCTACTCGCTCATCAGCGTTCCCTTCGGACAGATACTGATGCGTTCGCTCCGCTTCTTAGAGTTCCGCAAGCGGCTCAGGGAGCTGGAAACTGGTGAACAATGAGGATCACAATAAGCGGTCCCCCCGGTTCGGGAAAGACCACGGTCTGCCGGAGGCTCTCCGAGATGCTCTCGATCCAGTGCGTGATCTCTGGGGAGGTATTCAGACAGATGGCCCGCGATCACGGCCTCAGCCTGGCCGAGTTCGGTTATCTGGCCGAACACGATCCCTCCTACGACAAGATGCTTGACCAGCGAATGGTGGATCTGGCACGGGAGAATGATAACTTGATCATGGAGGGCAGGCTCACCGCCCACATGCTCACCGAGAACGGGCTTGAGGCGTTCAAGGTACTCCTCGACGCGGACCCTACCGAGAGGGGCAGGAGGATCGCGGAGAGGGAAGGGATAACCCAGGACGAGGCGGAGGCTCGCGTCGCGGAGAGGGAGCGGTGCGAGGCAGCCCGCTACATCGATTACTACGGCATCGACATAACCGACGACTCCGTTTATGACCTGAAAATCAACACCACCCACATCCAGGCGGAAGAGGTCGCCGACATCATCCTCGAGAGGGTGACAGGATGACCTCGAGGCTCGTCAGAGGAAGCCCCGTATCATTCAAATGGGGCAAGGAGCCGTCCAAGAGGACACTGGAGGAGCTGCTGCTTGGGGGGGTCATCAACCTGGACAAGCCGGTGGGGCCAACGTCCCATCAGATCTCGGCATGGGTCAAGGATATATTCGAGATGAACAAGGTGGGGCACGGTGGCACCCTGGATCCCAAAGTGAGCGGCGTACTGCCCATAGCCCTGGGAAAGGCCACCCGGGCCATGGACCTTGTGCTCAGGTCGGACAAGGAGTACATCTGCGTCATGAGGCTCCACCGGGACGTGAAGGAGGAGAAGCTCCGTTCTGTCATCAACTCATTTCTGGGGGACATATACCAGATGCCTCCCGTGAGGGCCGCGGTGAAGCGACAGTTGAGGGTGCGCAGAATTCACCAGATAGACGTGCTTGAGATCCAGGGGAGGGACGTGCTCTTCAGGGCAAGAACGGACGCGGGCACCTACATGCGGACCCTGTGCGTGGACATCGGGGCCGCATTGGGGATCGGAGCACACATGGAGGACCTCCGTCGCACCCGCTCGGGCTCCATGAAGGAGGACGATTCCGTCATTCTTCAGGACCTGAGGGATGCCTACGTTTATTGGAAGGATGACGGGGAGGAGAAGTGGCTGAGACGTATCGTCATGCCCTGGGAGGTGCTCCTGGAGCCGCTTCCCAAGATCGTGATCAAGGGGACGGCGGTGGACGCCATATGCCACGGCGCGGACCTGGCTGTGGTGGGAGTGCAGGAGATCGACGCCGGGGTTAAGAAGAAGGACCTGGTGGCCCTGGTCACCGACAAGGGAGAGGGGGTGGCACTGGCCATCACGGAGATGACCGGTGACCAGATTGTGGACGCCAAGGAGGGACTGGCCGCCCGTACCAACCGCGTATTCATGGAGCCCGGGACCTACCCTCGGATGTGGTGACCGGAAACTCCAGCAGTGACCGTTGGTCGTTTGTCAGGATGCGGGACAGGCGGTGGACACCACCGTGACCGATATCCACGGAATCGAGGTGGTACTTCGTCTCGCCCAGTACCTAGATTCTATTCCCCGGTCTGATGGTGGGGCCCTCTGCCATGCGTTTCCCATATCGCTCATTGGATGTATCTCGGTCGACCTGGATCCTGGTGAAAGTGATCTACGGGGGGCGAGACCCAGGGGTCGGTATGGACCCAAGATCTGGATCTGGTAACTGGATCACTTTCGGACATCTCTCACGCTCACCCTTTTTAGAGCGGTGGAGGGTGGGATGATCAGAGGAAGACGAAATGTTCACCGTCCACGAGGAATTTCCAGTCATGGGCATCGGCGGGGGGAGATACCCCCTCCCCGCCGAGCGGAGGGTGCGTACGTCCCTCCCCGCC
>CAZQLP010000071.1:0-7213 GCA_964594225.1 uncultured Methanomassiliicoccales archaeon | reverse complement strand
TATCTCCCGGTAGGTTCTCCGCCACTCGCTCTACGTGGCAAGGCCCTTGACCTTTTCCATGATCACTCTGCCGCACCATGAACGGTCGAAGATGGTCATCCCCTCGAGCGTCCTCCGCGCGAACCTCCACAGGAACGGTCTCTCCCCCTTTCCTCGCAGGGCTCCCCCATGTAGAGTAATTGAGCCTCCTCTTGTCCAGCATCTGCATCGTTTCCTCCCTACATCTCTGCGATGAATGGTCCCCCCTATGTCGCAGAGGGGAAAATTGTAAAACCGATACCGACGAATAGGGCGGTGCTCGGGGTGTTTCTCTTGGTCACGGTCGGTATATGCGGAGTGGACGAGGCGGGCAGGGGTCCCGTGCTGGGTCCTCTTGTAGTGGCCGCCGTTATGATGGATGACGAGTCGCCTCTCGTTGAAATGGGGGTCCGTGACTCCAAGGCGCTCACCCGAGCCAGGAGGGCAGCGCTCTTTAAGTGGATCAAAGGTGTCGCTGACGTCGAGATCGTGGTCATAAGCAACGGCCAGATCGACGAACGAAGGGAGAAAGAGACCCTCAACGAGATCGAGGCGGGCGCCTTCGCTGCCGCTCTCCAGCGGTTCAAGGGAAGCATCATGTACTTGGACGCCGCGGATGTCAATGAAGAGAGATTCGGAAGGACGGTCTCCGGTCACCTTGGGTTCAATGTCGAGATGGTCTGTCGGCACAAGGCCGATGAGCTCTACCCCATCGTATCGGCGGCATCGATCATCGCAAAGGAGACCAGGGACACCCTGATGGACCGAATAAGCGAGGAGATGGGAGTGGATGTGGGGAGCGGATATGCCAACGATCCGAAGACCAGGTCCTTCCTAGAAAATTGGATATCTGAGAATGGCGATTTGCCTCCCTGTGCAAGGAGGTCCTGGGAAACATCCAGGAGGCTGCTTGCCCTATCGCGCACCCGAAGGCTAACCGATTGGATGGACTGATCATGAACATCAAGGATTCCATACAGCAGATGATAGACAAATTCCACTCGAAGGTGGAGAACGATGGAAAGATGCGTGAGGAGCTCTCGGGCGTTGTCAAGAAGGTCAACTTAGATCTGGGCAGTGAGAGGTACTCCTTCGTCCTGGACAACGGCAGGGTCCACTCGTTCCAAGAGGAACTCCTCAACGATGCGGATGTCAGTGTGATGACAGATCCACAGACTCTTGAGGGTCTGGTCAGCGGGAAGATCAGGCCCATGAAGGCCCTAGCCCTGCGGAAGTTGAAGCTCAAAGGGGACTTCGAGGACCTCCTGAGATTCAGGAAATTCTTCTGACCAAAAACCTTATCTAGGGAGATTTTATAGTGATGACATCAGCGGGGTGGGGTAGCCAGGAAATCCCGTCGGGCTCATAACCCGGAGATCGGTCGTTCAAATCGACCCCCCGCTACTTCTTCCCTACTTTCTTCGAGGCATCTCGCATCTCCAAGGAGACCTTCCTCCCTCCAACCGACTAGTCCCGGGAAATTGGAAATACTGATATCATCATACATTCGGGCGGAGGGTAACATGCCTGATTACGTGGGCGCCATAGACCAGGGCACCACCGGGACTCGATTCGCGGTGTTCGACCGGGAGGGGGATCTGGTCTCCTCGGCGTACGAGGAGCACACCCAGGTCTTCCCCAGGCCGGGGTGGGTGGAGCACAATCCGCTGGAGATCTGGCAGAAGACCAGGAAGGTGATGAGGGAGGCCCTGGAGATGAAGGGCATAGAGCCATCCCAGCTTTCATCGATAGGTGTCACCAACCAGAGGGAAACCACGGTCATCTGGGATCGAAGGACGGGCAGACCGATCCACAACGCAATCGTGTGGCAGTGCAGGAGGACGGCGGAGATGTGCGAGTCCCTTCGTGCAGACGGTCACTCAGAACTCTTCTCCGAGCGGACGGGACTGGTGCTGGACCCGTACTTCTCCGGCACCAAGATACGATGGATCTTGGATAACGTCCCAGGGGCCATGAAGCGGGCCGAGGCCGGGGAGCTCATGTTCGGAAACATAGACACCTGGCTGATATGGAATCTCACGGGGGAGCACGTCACGGATCCCACCAACGCCTCCCGGACCCTGCTCTTCGACATTGGCAGCTGCGACTGGGACCCGGAGCTGCTGGAGGTCATGGGGATCCCCGACTCGCTCCTCCCGGAGATCAGGTCCTCGAGCGATCCCGGGACATATGGCGAGGTGAGGGAAGAGTGTGTTGAGGGTTTCTCCATGCCTGTGTGCGGAGACCTTGGCGACCAGCAGGCCGCCCTGTTCGGGCAGACATGCTTCCGGGCAGGAGAGGCCAAGAACACCTATGGGACCGGAAGCTTCATGCTGGAGAACACCGGGACGGAGAAGGTCCGATCGAGCAGCGGTCTCCTGACAACGGTAGCCTACAAGCTGGGGGAGGACAGGGCGAGGTATGCCCTGGAGGGATCGATATTCATCACCGGGGCGGCCGTGCAGTGGCTGAGGGACGGCCTGAGGATCATCGTGGATGCGGCGGAGACGGAGGACATGGCCAAATGTGTTCAGGATTCAGGCGGGTTATACTTCGTACCGGCATTCGTCGGACTCGGTGCGCCGTACTGGGATCCCTACGCCAGGGGGACGATGGTCGGGATAACCAGGGGCACGACCAGGGAGCACCTGGTGAGGGCCACCCTGGAGGCCATCTGCTACCAGACCAGGGATGTCGCGGAGACCATGCAGGGGGACTCCGGTCTGAAGCTTAATTCCCTGAGGGTGGACGGAGGGGCGACAAGGAATAACTTCCTCTGCCAGCTCCAGTCGGATATACTGGGGGTGCAGGTGTTGCGTCCAACCGTGCAGGAGACCACCGCACTGGGCGCGGCGTATGCCGCCGGCCTCGCGTCTGGCTTCTGGGAGAACCTGGACGAGCTCCATGACAACTGGATTATCGACAGGACATTCGAGGCATCCATGGACCCCACATCCAGGGAGGTCATGTACTCGAACTGGAAGAGGGCCGTAGAGAGGGCCAGGGACTGGGTTCCCCCCGTGGAGCGGTGAGGTGTTCGGTTGAGATGCGAGGTCCTGGTAATAGGTGGGGGGACCACCGGGGCGGGGATAGCTAGGGACCTGTCCATGAGGGGGGTGGAAGTCGTTCTCCTAGAGAAGAACGACTTCTCGACAGGCGCCACCGGAAGGAGTCAGGGCATGCTGCATAGCGGTGCCCGGTACGCGGTCAAGGATCCCGATTCCGCCAGAGAATGCGCGGAGGAGAACGCCATCCTGAAGGAGATCGCCCCATTCTGCGTCGAGGACACTGGCGGGATGTTCATAGGCCTTGATCCGAGCGACGTCGATTACCTGGACCCCTTCCTCAGGGGGTGCAGGGCAACGGGCGTGGGTGCGACGGAGCTTGGGCTGGACGAGGCCTTCGAGATGGAGCCCGACATCTCGCCATATACCCAGGCCGCGGTCTACGTCCCGGACGCGTACGTCGATCCTTTCCTCCTCACTCGCTCTAATGTGGCGGAGGCCAGGGCTCTTGGTGCCCAGGTCCGCAATCACTGCCAGGTGGTGGGGATGGAGCTTTGGGAGGAGGAAGTGATCGAGGTCAGGATAAGGGATAGGAGGTCCACCTTCTTGGAGGTGATCAAGCCCGAGATTGTTGTCAACGCCACAGGAGCCTGGGGGGACATGATCGCCTCCATGGTCGGCCTCAGGATTCCCATTCGAGTCGACAAGGGTTCACTGGTCATCCTCAATGGGAGGAAAACCAAGGGCCTGGTGAACAGGCTCCGCCCTCCCTCGGACGGTGATATCATCGTTCCCAGCCACTCCAGCAGCATCGCTGGCACCACCTGCATGGAGGTCTCCGGCCCCGACGACTGCCATGCGACCATGGAGGAGGTGCTGATCATCATGCGGGAGGTGGCGAAGATGGTACCCTCTCTGGAGGGGGCGAGGGCGGTGAGGGCATACGCCGGCATCAGGCCATTACCGGCCGACTCGGACGAGGGGAGGGACATAAGCCGGGTATTCAAACTCATCGATCACTCCACCGATGGTGTCGACAACATGATCAGCATCATCGGGGGCAAGCTCACCACTTACCGCCTCATGGCGGAGAAGGTATCCGACGCGGTCATGTCCAAGCTGGGGAGGAAGGGCGATTGCAGGACAGCGAAGGTGGGTTTGGGGGCGGAGTGCCCCCACCACGACCTGGAGGGCCTGAACGCAATAAATGCCAGCAGGATCGCGGCCAAGTACGGGGCGGATTGCACCCTCATATCAGAGAAATGCAGATCGGAGCCAAGGGGCATGGAGACGCTCTGTTCATGCGAGCAGGTGCTCAGGGGCGAGGCCGTGTATTTCGCCGCCTCTGAGGACGTCATGAGTCTCGCGGACCTGCTGAGGAGGACGAGGGCAGGGATGGGTTACTGCCAGTCGGGCATGTGCGTACTGCGTTCCCTCTCCGTCATGGAGGAGGCGGGGGCGGATCCCCTTCCCTTGCTCGAGGAGTTCATGGAGGAGAGGTGGAATGGGGTGTCCCCGGTCGTCTTCGACTCCCAGCTCAGGCAGGAGATATTCAAGCTTCACCTCAACGTCTCGCTCTCCCTGGAGAATGGAGGTGAGGAGCATTAGGTCGGTGGAGTCGATGGACCTGGACTGCTTGGTGATCGGTCACGGGGCGGCAGGACTGGTCTGCGCCTCCCGCCTGGCCTCGAGAGGTCAGAGGGTGGGTGTGGTGGGTGATGGGGTGACGGCCACCTCCCTCTCCACCGGCTGCATCACCATGATCCATCCCGTCCAGGGGGAGATGATCGATCGGGATGGCATGAGGTCCGTGTACCCCTACAGCCTTGAGGGGGAGGTCGAGGACCTGATGATGGCCTTCGAGGACATGTACTCTTTCCTGATACCGGGACTGGACCAGAGGGGGCTGCCCGTCCGTGGAAACCCGGTGACTGTAAGGAGGATGCTCACCTCGGTGGGGACCAGGTACCAATGCTCCATCCCACAGATGTTCTCCCTGCAGGGGAGGATCGACAGGCTGGAGGAATCCCGGACATCGCTCCTGGGCATCATGGGTCACAGGGATTCGGACCCGGATCTGGCTGTCGCCATGGTCTCCTCCTGGTCCGACCTCGAACTGGATTCATACTGGACCTGCCCCCGGTCGCTGGGAGGGAGAACGGACCTTACCTCCGGCGAGATCTCCAAGATCTGCCGCAGGGGTGAGTTGATAGAGGAGGTGGCGGAGGCCATGTCCGAACTGGATGCAGACCTGGTCGGCATACCTCCCATCATGGACCTGCATCAATACCAGGAGGGCATGGAGCGCCTCCAGTCCCTCTCTGGTCGAACCGTGTTCGAGCTGGTCACCCCCATGTCTCTTCCGGGAAGGAGACTGCAGTCGGCCCTCGAGTCCCTTGCGTCCGACTTGGGCTGCGTGATGCTCAATGGATGGAGGGCGACCAGCATTGCTGTGGAAGGGAGGGAGGCAACCAAGGTAATCCTGGAGAGCCGCTCCTGCGAGAGAATGATATCCGTGGGATCGCTGATACTGGCCTCCGGGGATACCGTGGGAGGAGGACTCACCATCAACGGACAGCGGGTGGAGGCTCCCCTGCTCCCCCTGGCCTCAGAGGTGAAGGATGAGATGGCGGAGATAGACATGGGCGGTTTGATGAGGATCTCACGTTCGGGCATGAGGGTGGACGATAGCCTGCGTCCCTTTATCGGGGGCGATCCCATGCTCAACGTGGCGGTGGCCGGGGCGGCGATCGACGGGTTCTCCTACCCATCCGGGGCGGGGATGGGGGCTTCCATATTCACTGCATGGAGGGCCGCCGATACGGTGATGGAGGTGCGTGGATGAGGGATGAATGCTTCAAGTGCGGGGAATGCGAGCAGGTCTGCCCGGTGGTGAGCATTGAGGGCGTTCAGGCCTTCTCTGGACCCAGGACCCTGGCCGTTGACGCCCCCCGCTTCTCCCAGGAGGTGGCGGGCCTCAGGGATCACCTCATGAAGTGCACGACATGCTGGAAGTGCGAGGAGGTCTGTCCCGCTCGTATTGATCTCCCAAGTATCATTTTGGAGCTCCGGAGTCAGATCTACGATCCATCGGCTCTCCTCCCGGGACACAGGAGGATCGTGGAGAACATTGACCGCTACGGAATGTCCGTGGAACCGGGTGGTGGACCCCCCCCAATACCAGCACCGGAGCGGGGCGAGGTGCTCTACTTCCCTGGATGCATAAGCCGAGAGCGGATGCCCTTCATATACGCCTCCACCGTGAGGACGCTGGAGAAGGTGGATTCGAATTTTGGGGTGCCTCCCGGATGGGTGTGTTGCGGCGCCCCTCTGGAAAAGGTGGGCGACATGGGGAGGATGCGATCCCTGATCGAGGAGAATCTAAGACTGTTCGAGCCGTTCGATACGCTGGTCACCTCCTGCCCGGGGTGTACCACCCAGATACTCAATCACTACGGAATCGAGCCCCTGCACACGATCGAGTACCTCTACGAGTGTGTGGGTCTGGAGAAGTTGAAATTCAGGGACGCTCGGGGTCTGAAAGTGGCCCTCCATCAGCCCTGCCACCTGTCGAGGACCATCGGACCGCACACCACGGAGTACGCCATGGCCCTCCTGCAGGAGGTTCCCGGACTCGAGCTGGTGGATATAGAGGACGCGGGCGAGTGCTGCGGCGGGGGAGGCGGTGTTGTGGCCGGCCACCCCCAGATAGCCCTGGACTTGGCACGGGAGAAGATGGAGAACTTCAGGGAATCGGGAGCAGACATTCTGCTGGCACCCTGTCCATTCTGCGTACTCAACCTTGAAAGGGCAGCGGGCCCGAGCGTTGGGGAGTTCATCACCTTCCTCGAAGGCCTGCTGGAGTGATCGTGATGAAGAGTCAGTGCCACTCCAGGAGCGGCCTGTTGTCGCTGGCCTTAATGAGCTTGATCTCGAATGGAATCCACTGGGAAGAGGTAGTGAACCCCCTCATGTACCTGACCCTCATTCGCCTCTCGAAGTCCTTATTGAATTTCAGCTCGATCACCCCGTCAGCAATGGCCATCAGGTGGTTGACCACAGTGTCGTCGTGCACCCCGTCGTGAAGGATGAAGACGGCGGACCCGTAGTCCGTCCTTATCTTTGAGCTGGAAATTTGGAAGAACTTGAGGACCACGTTCTGCTGGTTGTACAGGAACAGGGTCGATAGG
>CAZQLP010000070.1:0-7574 GCA_964594225.1 uncultured Methanomassiliicoccales archaeon | reverse complement strand
GGAAACCGAGATGGTCATGTCTGCTGCCGACCCAGAAGCAACTGAGAAAGCAAGAGAGATGAAAGTGAATTTTGATGACTACGTCGACGCCTATGTGGCATGCAGTAAGGTCAAGAAGATCCTCAACCACGTCTTCATCAGGGATCTCATCAGTGCTGGCAAGACCTGGCAGGCGGAATTCGGCAACGACGAGCAGAGGATAATCGACGTCGATCCGGCCAGCAGCCTGGGGGTGTTCTTCATTTCGACCGGCGAGAAATTGTTGGTCAGGACAAGAGGTCATTTCGGCATCGTGTACTACTTTGGATGGTTCGAGACCAAACCTCTGATCATGAGGAACATCGATCTACTGGAATTTGGCAAGACCTCGGAGGGATATCAGATAGTTAACAGTGACTTCAACCAGGTTCGCGAGTCGATTCTTGAGTACTTGGACATCCAGTGAGCATTCACTCTGACCACGTATCCCTTCCAGTGATGATCGAGATGAAACTATCGTGAACGGATCCGAGATTGAACGGAGCCGTAGGGATTTTCCCGGTGAGGGATCTGAAGAGAATCATCTCTTGGCTGAGCTGAGGGGCGTCGGAATTATCTGCTCCAAGGTACCGGGAGAGGGACACTTGAGTGGAAGAGGGTACTGTCATGTGATGCTGGGGGGTTTTGCAACCCTGGTCTCCTGACACCCAAAGAATATAAATTTGTTACAAGTATCAACATTTCATGACGATTAAGCCCGAGCGCCTGAAAGAGGGGGACATCATAGGGGTGGTGGCGCCATCTAACTCCGCTTCCTTGATCGATCCCAGGATATGGAAGATCGGGATCAGGAGGCTTGAGTCGAAGGGCTTTAACCTGCGGTTCGGCAGGAACATACGGGAGGTTCATGGGCATACCGCTGGGACCGTTCAGCAGAGGCTGGAGGACCTCATGGGCATGTTTGAGGATCCTGATGTGGGCGCCGTCATGACCGTGTTCGGGGGGTTCAATTCCCATCAGCTCCTGCACTACATCGATTACGAGGTCATAGCCGATAATCCCAAGGTGTTCATAGGCTTCTCGGACATTACCGCCTTGAACTGCGCTCTTCTATCGCGTTCGGGACTGGTGAATTTCTCCGGTCCAGCGTTCGTAACCTTCTGCCAGCCGGATCTTCCAGGCTACACGGAGAAATACTTCGACGAGATCGTGATGAAGGGGGGCAGATCCACCATCACCCCCTCTGAGAAGTGGGCCGAGGATGCCTGGTGGAGAGAACCGGTCAACTTTGACGAGAGGGAGTGGAAACCCAACCCGGGATGGGGCGTGTTCAGGGGGGGTACCGCCAGCGGCCCTGCCGTTGGGGGCAACATCAGCACGATAATGCTCCTTGCCGGAACTGAATACTGGCCGGATATGGAGGGATGCATACTCTTCCTGGACGAGGATGGCACGGAGACCCCCCACACTATTGACAGGTATCTCACCCAGCTCAGGCACCTTGGTGTCTACGACCGGATCTCCGGTTTGGTCATCGGGAGATTTCCTTCAGAGATTGGCTTTAAGGAGGGGGATTCCCTGGAGATGATACTGGGAGAGGTCTTGAGGGGTTACGATTTTCCGGTGGTCACGGGAGTGGATTTCTCCCACACGGATCCCCTCATTACCATACCGATGGGGGTGAGGGTGTATCTGGACGCTGATGACCGTCGTATCGAACTCATGGAGAGAGCGGTCCTGTGATCACATAATGGAACCGATTATCGTGACGAATGGACTCTGCAAGTGTTACGGCAAGGAGACCATGATCAAAGCGGTCGACGGCATAGATTTTGAGGTGATGGAAGGGGACACCTTGGCTTATTAGGTCCTAACGGGGCTGGCAAGACTACCACCATCAGGATGCTGAACTGCATAATCTCCCCCACATCTGGAAGCGCCACGGTGGCAGGCTATGGCATAATCACTCAGAAGGATCGGATGAATCCCTTCCCTTACCGTTGGACAATGCCCTCTTCATCGATCTTGCGTGATTGCCAAGGGCCTCAAGTGCGGATTCCATGTCCCTCAGATGAGAGGAGTAGATGGCAGCGATGCTGGAACCTTCCACTATCCCACTGGCACCATGTTCGAACGCTGCCCTCGCCTGTTCCGGACTTGAGATGCCGAATCCAAGCGCGATGGGGAGTGGGCTGTTGGAGGCGATCTCCCTCACCATTCTCAGGGTCGATTCAGATAGAACATCACGTGGGCCGGTGACGCCGGCCACCGAGACCAGATAAGCGTAACCCCTAGATCTTTCGAGTATCATCTGCCTCCTGTTGAGAGAGGTGTTGGGGCTGATCAGATTCACCAGATCAATCCCGTTCTCCATACACCGCTCGTCGAGACTGGAACTCTCCTCTATAGGTAGGTCCACCACGATGGCTCCGTCCCCTCCCGCTTCGGACAGTCTCCGGCAGAATTCCTCTTCCCCTATGTGATGGACGATGTTGTAGTATCCCATTACGACCACGGGTTGATCGAGCCCCGCTTTCCTCATGTTTTCAATCATCTCGAACAGGAGCTCGGTCCGGAAGCTGCCTTTCAGGGAACGATTCATTGCCTCCTGGAGAAGGGGTCCGTCGGCCATGGGATCGGAGAAGGGCATACCCAGCTCGATGATATCCGCCCCGGATTCGCAAAGGGTTTCTATCATGCTCAAGGAGAAGGTGGGATTTGGATCACCAGTACATAGGTAGGGGATATATGCGCCCTCTTTCCTCTCGGAGAGCGAGGCAAAAATCCTCTTTATTCCGCTCATGAATCTTCCTCCATTCTGGACACTAATTCCACATCCTTGTCCCCCCTTCCCGAGAGGTTGACAACGATGATTTGGTCCCCATCCATGCTCCTCGCAAGGTTCACGGCGTGGGCGATGGCATGGGAGCTCTCGAGTGCGGGGACTATCCCTTCCATCCTGGAGAGCAAGTGGAAGGCCTCGAGAGCCTCGCTGTCTCCGATCGGCAGGTAATGCACCCTGCCGGAGGTGGCAAGATGGGAATGTTCAGGTCCGACCCCAGGGTAATCGAGACCGGCCGCCACGGAGTGGGTTTCCTGGATCTGACCATCATCGTTCTGCATGAGGAGTATCTTAGAGCCGTGCAGCACTCCCGGGCTTCCGGCTGACGCGCTGGCCGAGTGCATTCCAGTTTCGACACCATATCCTCCTGCCTCGACCCCGTACATCTCCAGCGATTCCTCCAGGAATGGATGGAACAGGCCTATGGCGTTGCTTCCCCCACCCACACATGCCACCAGTGCATCGGGAAGCCTCCCCTCTTCTTTCAGGATTTGATCTCTCACCTCCCTGCCAATCACCGACTGGAAGTCCCTGACGATGGTCGGATAGGGATGGGGGCCCACCACGCTGCCCAACAGAAAGTAGGTGTAATCGCTGGTGGCGGCGAAGTCCCTCATGGCCTCATTTATCGCATCCTTAAGAGTCCTAGAACCGCTTTCCACCACGTTCAGCTTCGCCCCCAGGAGCGACATCCGATAGCAGTTCAGGCGCTGTCTCTCTACGTCCACGGCGCCCATGAATATCTCGCAATCCAACCCCAATAGCGCACATGCTGTGGCAGTTGCTACCCCGTGTTGCCCCGCGCCGGTTTCGGCTATCACCCTTCTCTTGCCCGAGGCCTTGGCCAGGAGTCCCTGGCCCAGGGTATTGTTGATCTTGTGTGACCCAGTGTGAGCGAGGTCCTCCCTCTTCAGGTAGATCTTCGCCCCCCCGACGGAATTCGACAGTCTTTCCGCGTAGTAGAGCGGGGTCGGTCTTCCCACGAATCTAGAGCGCAGCAGTTCAAGTCTGTGGACAAAATCCTCGTTTTCCTTGAGTCGAAGGTACTGCTGTTCCACCTCTTTGAAGGCGGCTACCAGTATCTCGGGCACGTAGAAGCCTCCAAAATCTCCAAAATACGATGACATCGTCAGTTCCTGCACCTCCTTATGAATTCTCTGACAAGTTCGGGATCTTTTTTCCCGGGAGATGATTCCACCCCAGAGGAAACGTCAACACCGTAGGGTTCCAGTTTCTTGACCTCCTCCAGGTTCATTGGATTCAACCCCCCGGCTATGATCGACCGCTTACAGATGCCCATCGGTATGGAGGAGTACTCGTAGGAGGTCCCGGTTCCGGGGATACCGGCCTCGAAGACCAGGGCATCGGCCACATCCGCGAATCTCCTGGCTTCCTCAACGTCTGGTCTAACGGCCCTGATGACCCTTACCCCCATCTCCCTAATCCTGGTGATGAACAGGGGACTGAGGGAGTATGTTTGCAGGACATCTACGCCGCTTCTTTTCAGCATATCGAGGGCCTGATTGGGTCCCCCTGGGTTGCATATCAGGACCCTGGTCACCATGGGACCCAAGGTTTGACATATCTCCCATATCTCCTCAAGGGGCATGCTCCTACCACGACCGGGGAAGTGAACGAAGCCCAGGGCGTCCGCACCCATATCTTCGCAGAGGTGGGCGTCGCCCTCTGAGGTGAGACCGCATATCTTCACTTTCACGTACACACCTTCCTGCATCTCGAAACGACCTCTCCAACCGTGGTCTCGATGTCAGTGCAGCTCATAAAAAGGGAGCCGATGAGGACAGCATCATATCCACTGGCCATTTCTAAATCGGTCATCGATCTAATTCCGCTCTCAGCCACCATCACCCTGCCTTCGAGTAATGTTCTCATCCGGGGGAGCACCTCAAGGTTTATCTCCAGGGTCTCAAGGTTCCTGGAGTTCACGCCAATCATGTCGACGAGATCAAAACTTGGAATGGAACGGACCTTGATGGCATCTTGTTCATCATGTAGCTCCACCAGGGGTTCAATGCCATTGATCAGGCAATGGTTCACAAGATCATCCAATGTCTCCTCGGACAGCGCCTTCGCTATCAGCAAGATGGCATCTGCTCCCAGCCGACGAGCCGTTTCTACCTGCCGCCTTGAGAAAACGAATTCCTTGAAGAGCATAGGGCGATCGGTCATCCTCCGCACGGATGCGAAGAGCTCGTTCCCCCCGTCGAACAATCTTGGCTCGACAAGCACGGATATGGCGGATACGCCAGATGTTTCGAAGGCCTTCACGGCCCTCTCGATGTGGGGTGGAGTGAACGGACCGGATGTCCCGGGTGAGGTGGGTTTGTACTCCCCGATGACCGATATTCCTTCAGATTCTGATAGGGACCGGGAGAAAAGGATGCCCGAGTCTGGCAATTCCTCCTCTGGCATCGCCTCGCCACCTATGTCAATCATCCTTTGAAGCATTATGTATGTCAGTACTGTGGGGTGGGACAGAATGGTTCGATCAATGCTCTTGAGAAAGGGCTCTGACTCACCAGATCTGACCTTATCTAGGAGATGCGCGCAGAGTTCCTCCTTTCGATCGACCAACATGTGCGGCTGGACCCTCCTCCTTACCAATCGAGCGGGGTCCATCAAGGCCTGCCTCTCGTTCTCCAGACGAATACTGGTTAGGGCGAAGTGCTGCAGCTTTGGATAACCCTCTCCACTTCTTAGGATGTTCATGGCCTGGTCCACGCCTTCATCGAGAGAACTAACCCTTCCGGCCACGTAAAGTCCCGCACCGGCATTCAAGGCAACTATGTCGGCCCTGGGGGACCTCTCACCCCTCAGGATCGACAACATCATCCTGGCATTGTCCGTTGGATCCCCTCCGGCAACCTCCCTCGGTTGGACGGTATCTATTCCGAAATCTTCTGGAAATATGCTGTACTCCCTGAGGCATCCGTCATTGGACTCCACT
The DNA here is from genome assembly GCA_964594225.1 of uncultured Methanomassiliicoccales archaeon. Taxonomy (GTDB): domain Archaea; phylum Thermoplasmatota; class Thermoplasmata; order Methanomassiliicoccales; family JAAEEP01; genus JAAEEP01. Next base: position 1,785 of record CAZQLP010000070.1, on the reverse strand, counting down.
ATCAGGGTCTCTCCTGTATTGGTGATCTCGTCCATGCCGGAGCCGTGAACCACCACCACCCTCTCCGAGCCGAGTCTTTCAAGGGTCACCGCCATCTTTCGTGCGAGGGCAGGATCGTAGACGCCTATCACCTGCCTCAGAACACCAGCGGGGTTGACCATGGGCCCAAGGATATTGAAGACGCTTCTGATCCCCATCTCCCTTCTAGGGCCCATCACCACCTTCATGGATTCGTGGAAGACAGGGGCCATCATGAAGCCGATCCCGGTCTCGGATATGCACTTCTCCACCGACGCAGGGTCCAGATCGTATGGTATGCCCATGGCTCCGATAGCGTTGGCGGAGCCTGACCGGCTTGAGACCGAGTGATTGCCGTGTTTGGCCACCGGTACACCGGCCGCGGCGACCACGAACGAGGCTGCCGTGCTGATGTTGAAGGTCCCCTGTCCATCCCCTCCCGTTCCGCAGAGGTCAACGGCGCCAATCGGTGCCCTTATGGCATGGCATCTGTCGCGCATGACGCTGGCGAATCCGAATAGCTCATCCTCGGTCTCTCCCTTCATTCTTAGAGCGGTGATGAGAGAAGCGATCTGGCTGGAGGTAACATTTCCATCTAGGATCTCTCCCATTACCTGTGATGACTCTGCCCGATCGAGGTCACACCCCTCGACCACCGTGGCGATCGCATGCTTGATCACTGACAGCACCTCCCGAGGAAGTTTGAGAATATCTCCCTCCCCCCGACGGTCATCACCGATTCAGGATGGAACTGGAGCCCGTAGATGTCCCTCCCCCTGACGCGAAGGGCCATGATCTCGCCGATCTCGTTCTGACCCAGGACCTCAATGTTCTTAGGTAGGCCATCGCGGCTTACGATCAGCGAGTGGTATCTGGTGGCCTCCATGGGAGATGATATCCCCTCAAGGATGCCCGTCCCGTTATGGGAGATGTGACCCACCTTGCCGTGGACCACCTGTTCGGCCCTCTGCACCCTGCCACCGTGGACATGTGCGATTGCCTGGTGTCCAAGGCAGATCCCCATGACCGGTGCGCCGTAACCATCATTCCTGATGACCTCCAGGGACATGTTCGTCGTGCGAGGATGACCCGGACCGGGTGAGATCACGTAGCCATCCATGTTTCCCAGGTATTCCTGAAGGCGGGGGGAATCGTTTCTCTCCACTGTCACGGACGCCCCGAGTTCCCCCAGGTACTGGGCTATGTTGTATACGAATGAGTCGTAGTTGTCAACGATTAGTATGTCTGTCAATTCAGATCCTCCAGGTCCTTGTTCTTGAGAGCCACAAGCAGGGCTTCCATCTTCTGTTGGGTTTCCAAGAACTCCCTCTCCGGAACGGAGTCGTGGACGATTCCGGCACCCGCCTGCAACCTAGCACGAATTCCCTGCATGACAATGGAGCGGATCACGATCCCGAAGTCCATGTTCCCGTTGAAATCGAAGTAACCCGCGGCTCCCGCGTAGGGTCCCCTGGCCTCCTTCTCCAGTTCGGAGATGATCTCCATTGCCCGGATCTTGGGAGCACCCGTCACTGTTCCCGCCGGAAAGCATGCTCGAAGGGCATCGAAGGCGTCGCATTCGACTGAGAGCTCGCTCTCTATGTTGCTGACTATATGCTGGACGTGTGAGAACTTCTCCACGTTCATCAGCTCGGTGACTTTCACCGTACCCGTTCTGGAGACCCTCCCCATATCGTTCCTGTGAAGGTCCACTAGCATCAGGTGTTCGGCCCTTTCCTTCTCGTCCAGGAGCATCTCGAGCTTGAG
>CAZQLP010000069.1:1730-7629 GCA_964594225.1 uncultured Methanomassiliicoccales archaeon | reverse complement strand
TGGTTCCGTTCGCCATGTCATCGATCGTCTCGATTTCCGAAAGATCCCAAGCCGTTTTCAGATCCAGTATCTTATATATCGGTTCAAAGCTCACGGGACTAAGGCGCTCCAGGCTCCTCCTTCCGATGAAGTCGAACAGCCCGTTGTCGGCCCCGATCCTCTCATCTCCGAGCGGATACCCTGTGTCGTTGAACTCAATAAGCCCAAACAGGCTCTGGGCGAACACCGTCACCACCGGAATGGGGACCGCTGGTATCATCATCCCGCCGCTTGCGTCCCTCACCTCGGCACCTCCAAGGTACCGGAGATAGATACCCACAAGGGTTATGGGTGCTGGGGAATCCTCGGTTCCATACACCACGCCGAACCATGCCGGAGTGGCATCATCACTCAGGTTGATTGCGACGAACCTACCGTCTTCGAAATCGTCCGCGATCCCTTGCTCCAGGGTAACGCCTTCCAGGGCGTTGGTCTCCGACTCCGCCGAGACCACTCCAGCCAATCCTACAGAGAGTAATAGGAATGCTATGAGGGCCGCTGGGAGTCCTGCACTTAGGGGTTTCATCTTCTAACCTCCTAAGTCCTCATCGGCGGCGGTGGGATTATATGGACCAGCATCAGTCTTCCGTAAGATTCTTCCTGAGGGTTTTAAATAGCTTCCCCATCGGTCTTTGATGGATGAGCAGTGCCGATGCCAGGGCAGTGGAGAACCCCATCACGGCCATATTCGATCTTGCCGAGGACGTCAATACCGAGGCACCGAAGATCAGGAAACTGGTCACCTATGCTACCGTGTTCATATGTTTCTGGCTCTTCATCAACTTCATCCTGATACTCGCTATCCTGGTGGAGAACCTGATCATAAGCATATTCCTAATAATCCTGTTCGTGCTGGGAGTTCTTACCCTCTCCCTTCTCCGAAGGCTCAACGACTTCTTCAGGTACTACACCCATAGGCATAGGGTCATCAAGAGCGTCAGGGAGGATGACCCGGTTATCCTGGTACCCGATGGAAAGGACGAGGTGGACAGACTTGTGAGATTCCTCATATCCAGGAATCCTGGTCTGAGGCAGAGCTTCTCCATGAGAGACGCGTCGGAACCTCAGATCCTCAAGGGAAGGACAGGGACCTTCTACCAGTTCGACGGATACATCTCGAGCTCGCCCGGAACGTTCTGGAAGGTGCTTGGCCTGGGCTACCCTGGTTACCAACTGTTCATCAAGCTCTTCGACTCGCCCCCCACCGCTGAGGACCTGATGGCCATAAAGAGAGCGGTCGAGGACATCTCCCAGGGAAGCTCGATCCCACCTTCGAGGGTGATCGCCCTGTGGCATAGGAAGGGCGAGGAGGAGATCACCGAGGAGGCGTATGAGGTCCTCGTGACGCAGGTGGCGATTATGAGGAAGAGATCGAGGACATACGCCTGCTCGCTGGAACTGGTCGTGGAGAATGACGACGGCACGTATGAGTTCGTACCTTATGTGGTGGACCAGACCTACTTCTCAGCCTCACGTGCCCAGTGAGGCACTCCACCGTACCTGTAATGATCCCTTATCTGCTCCCGGTATATGCTCAAGAAGAACCGGTTGTATTTCCGGGCGTATAGAATTCCCTCGCGGGTTATCCGGATCTGGTACTTCCCATCCACTTTGTCCACCTCTATAAGGCCATCCTCCTCCAGCTTCTCGATCACCTTGTTCGTCATAAAATGATTGGAGCGGATCTCGTGCTTGATCTCCTCCTTCGAAACGGTTGGGGGATCGGACAGGATCTCATCGAGCTTACCCTCGAGGTTGGATTGGTAAAGATCAACGCCAAGTTCGGAGACCAGTCTGTTGAGGGCGAAGTAGCAGTAAGCTTTGTAGTCCTTGTAGACCCTGGCCATGATTGCCGTTATATATCCATCCCTGCCTATTTAAAAGTTCAAATGAGTCCTATAATGGAACTTGAAACAAAATAGATGCCGAACACCAGCATGATAGCCCCGGCAAGCATGAATAAGAGGTGATGGCGCCCTTGACTCCAGAATCCCCTTGTCCTGTATATCGAGAAGGACACAAGATGCTCCCACAGGAAATCGCAGCTGATGTGCACCAAGATAAAGAATGGCAGAATTATCAGTCCGAATTCCAGGGCCGTTGCGATGAGGGCCGCCCCCACCGTTGCCCACCATAGGAAGAAGTAGGGATTGCTCACGGTGGTGATTATACCGGCCATGAACGCTCCGTACCTGCTCTCCTCCTCATTGACGATGATCTCCTTCCTGGTTCGTATCATCGAGTACCCCATATACGCCAGAAAGGTTCCGCCCGTTATCCCTATGACCGCGAACACGGCACTGTCCTGGAAGATGTAATCAAGTCCTAAGAAAATGGCCACGATGAGCGGTATCTCCACCACAACATGCCCCAGTGCGATCTTCACCCCGGCCATTGGGTCGCTGTATCCCTTGGCAACGGTTGCGGCGAAGACCGGGCCGGGCATAATCACCCCAGAGATGGATATGAGGGCAACCACTCCCAAGAATATGAGGGACGAATCAAGCCCGGCCATGCTACCTGCTAACATTGGATCGATATAAAGATTTTGAGAGAACGCTCTAGAGATACCAATTCTGCGACCTTTCCAGGTACTCCACCGGTTCGTGCTCCCTGATACAGCCCCCCTCGACGTCGATGACATAGACGCTGTGGATGTGGGAGTTGAGGATCTCGTCCATGGTCACCGGTGGGCTGGAGTAATACATGTCACAGTAACCCTTTATGACCTCCAGGTCAGCGTTCTTCCTGAACCTTGGCGGAAGGTGAAATATCTCCGGTATGGGCATGATGTAGTGGGGAGGGGCTCCCAGTATGAACTTGTCACAGTAATTGCTGTACCGAGATATCTTGCTCGCAATGCGGGCCCTTATGTAGCTCACCGGGTCGAGGGCGTGGGCCGGTGGCACGTAACCCGTTTCCACCTCCACTATGACCGATCCTAGGCCCTTCTGTGCGAAAACATCGCAGGTCAGGTTCCCGTCCACCCGATGTTCCAAATCTACATCGTATCCCTCATCTATGAGGTGTTTCGCGACGATCATCTCCAGCACGGAGTGGTTGATCTTAAGGAGATTCTGCTGCCTGAGTTCGAACAGCCTGTCATTGAGCGCCAAGAGCTTTCGATTTGTCTCCGGACTGGTATTTGACTGAAGCCGGTCCATGAGCATCCGTAGGTCTCTTCTGAAGCGATCCACTGAACCACCCGATCGATCTGACCCTCCCTCGTTCCAAAGCATCATCATTTGCAGCGCTTGCTCACGATGAGAGTCAGCGTCGACCTGACACCGGATATCATCCTTATCTTTCTTGCGATGACATCCTCCAGTTCATCCATTGAATCGGTTTCCACCTCCGCTAGTATGTCGTAGACCCCGTACACGAGGCAGGCACGATGCACCTGCTCCAAACCACATACGTCATCGAGGATACCTGATTCATCACCAATCTCCGAGTTGATCAGGACAATAGCGCTCGGCATTCTACCGAGGACTCATTGGAGGAACCAAACTTGAACTTTTCCGAGACCGACAGTCTGAAATATGCCGTGTATGATTGGAATACAGAGTGGGTGACCCGCAGCCCCAATTTATCTGGATGAAGATAAGAGGGTCAGCTGATCCCACGGGAGATGATGAGCCCTATGAGTGCAGATTCGCGCGGGTCCCCACACAATCCCACGGCGCATTGATCGATCCACCCCAGATTGGAAATTATGATACGATGGATCGAGAATTGAGATGCACACGTGCTTGAGGTGCCCAAACTTCTTCCCTGCATGGCATTCGCCTTCTGGTATGTTCGTTTCGCTGACGATCTCAACGTGTTTCTAGATCGAAGGACGGGAAGGTGTTTGGTCATTGGATCTCGATCTTACGCTTCTTCTCCCTGTACCTCGCCCATATTACCAAGATGGCCGGGAGGACGAATACAGCACCTATGAAACTCAAACCGATCGCCAATGCGGTAATCATACCGAACTGCTGTATGGGCGGCAGGATCGAGAAACCGATGATGCCGAAGCCGATGATGGTGGTGGCCGCCGCACCCAGGAGGGACATGCCCGTATTTCCGACTGCCTTGTCCACGGCGTTGTCTATATCGCCATCACGATTGAACTCCTCTACGAAGCGGTGCGTCATGTGAATGCCGTACGTCACGCCCATGCCCACGGTGAGGGAGGCTATGGTCAATGTTATGACGTTCAGAGGTATCCCGAAAATGAACATCAGACCCCACATCCAGATCACGCAGAACACGATGGGCAGCATGGACGTCGCTCCTAGGACAAAAGACCTGCTGAAGGCATACATAACGATGGTCAGAATAATCAGCGAGGCCACAAGCGTCGTGAGCAGGGAGGCGATTTGGCTCCTGTCCATGTCAGTGATTATGACCTCCGTGAGGATCGTGTCTCCGGTCACCTGCGCGTACAGGCCCATGTCTCTCAGACTATGGGTGTCTGACATCAGGTTATCGTATAGCTCCCCGGTGGCCTCCGAGGACATCTGACTGGATATGGACACGTCCAACAGGGCGCTGTAACCGTAGTCATTTGGGGCAAGCACCTGCATGATACTGCCCGGTGCGTTAACATACAGCCAACCGACCAGCATGTCCACATCCGCCTGGGTGGTATTGACATCAATCGTCCCAGTGTTGTCGCTGATGGTAAAATACTGCTGGTACATCATGGAGAAAGTGGCGTTGTAATTCGGATCGATGTAGCCCTCGCCCGAGGAGTCCGTTGCCCAATCGCACATCACCGCCAAGAAGGAGTTGACATCCGCCCTGTCCCCCACCTTTAACACGTACTCATCATCGGCCATGTTGTCGATGGCGGTTTCCGTTGCCCGCACCGCATCGGGATCGGTCATCTGTCCCTTCACCAGAACCTTGGCCTTGACATCCCCCGTGTTGTTGAACTCGTTGGTGAAGAATTGGATATTCTGAGCGGACTCCATGTCCTGGGGAAGGAAATCGTTCATGTCGAATGTGGTCTCGATTTGCGTCGCGCCGTATCCGAGACCGATGGTGATGATGACCGCGACCGCAACGACGGCCCATGGATGCTTCTTGGCCGACCTGCTGGAAAGGCTGTTCACCCCCTCCATGGAGTAGTTGTTCTTCCTCTCCTTCCTCACGTACCGCTTGGACATCTCGCCCTTGGCTTCTCTCCTGCGGTCCCTGAGGATCTTCACGGCCGGGATGAGAAGCACCATGGCCACGAAGGAGCTCAGTATGCCGACAGCGGCCAGGACGCCGAACTCGGCGATCGGCTGCATGGTGGAAGTCAGGTTGGAGAGGAAGGCTATCATGGTGGTGATGGTAGCGAGGAGCAATGCTTCCCCGACGTAGATGATGGTCTTGCTAACTCCCTTCTCTATACCCTTCCCCTCCATCCTCTCTTCACGATATCTCATGATCAGGTGGATGCTGTAATCGATCCCCAGACCCAGGATGAGGATGGGAACGACCATTGTCATTGGGTTGAAGGAGTAACCCACCATGGCCCCGAAGCCGTACATCCATATGATGGCAATGACCAGCCCAAGAAGTCCTACGAAGGTGTCCCCCAGTTCCCTGTAGATGATAATCAAGATGATCACGATCGCCACCAGAGCGATGGGGAATAGTATCTCGACGGACTCGTTGGCGGCATCCATGATGTCCTTGCTTATGAGGGCAGAACCCATGACGAAGATCCCTGCCGTTCCCTCTGTGTTGCTGATCTTGGCCTGCATGGTCTCTTCGAGCTCAAGGCCGGTGATGTTCCCGTCATCGCCGATGTAATCCTTGTTGAAGTTGTAGAGTATCATCATTCCCTGAGCGGAGGGGGTCATGCTCGTGGAGTTGAAGT
>CAZQLP010000069.1:0-1630 GCA_964594225.1 uncultured Methanomassiliicoccales archaeon | reverse complement strand
ACCAGGAGCACGACACCGTAAGCGGATGCGAACGTGTCCTGGATCTCCATGCTGGATAGAGAGACCTCGTTCTCGGGCATGAAGTTCTCGAAATCGAAATCGGTGTTCATGCCGTTGTATGCCATCGAGAAGACAGACAGGAGAGTGATCAATATCACGATTAGTATCGCGATTCCAGGACGTCTCGAAACGAAGTTTCCTACCCTTTCCAAGAGACCGCTAATTTCAATACTCTCCTTGCTTTGTGACTGTGAATCCCGTGCTTCAGGTCGTGTTGCACAGGATCCTCCTGAATGTACCAGGTTTGGCCCCCATTATCCGCTCCGCGAAATCCGCAATGGCCTCGAGCATTGGGAGGGGAATGGGTTCGTTGCCATCAATGTCGGCCACGATGCTGCTGCCTGCGATGATGAACCTAAGAGCCTCTTCCGGGTATTCGGTGTCGAACAATCCCTCCCTGATCCCCTCCTTCAAGGTGCTGGAGAGCAGGGGCATCGCTCTCTCGATTCCGATCATGATGAAGTTCTCCTGGATTATGCGGTCCCTCTGGACAACCATCTTCTCCAGGTCTGGAATCTTACCCTTTCTCAGATGAAAGATCATGTCGATGAGTTCCTCGAACTTCTCCATGGTACTCAATTCAGGGTCCTTGGCGACCTCGTTCACCTTCTCCTCGAAGTCATTGATCTGCCTCTCGAGTACGGCGTAGAGCAGGTCGCTCTTGGATCTGAAATAGTGATAGAACGTTCCCTTGGCAAGCCCGACCCTTTCAATGATGTCCATCACAGTCGTCGACTCATAATCCTTCTCCTCGAAGAACAGGATCTCGGCCACATCCATCAGTTGGGTGCGTCTCTCCCTTGCCTCCTTGCAGATCTTCATTTGTATCACCCTCATAGTGGATTTCCGGAAACCGACCGCCGGTCGGGAGGGAAGATTATAGAGGAAATATAAGAGACTTTCTAATGAAAGGAATGGGAATCCCGATTGAATTCTGTTTCCTTACAGTCAAGTGTGAAAAAAGACATATCTCCGTGCTTCAAATCAAGCCGACAGGTTCATGCTGGACAGCTTCTCATGTACCCTCGACATCATTCCTGTCGATGAAGTTGCTCTTCTTCAACGCCACTCTCAAGGTGTCCCACAGTATCAGCAGACCTATTAGGGAAAGAATGAGACCCGCCATCCATGCCCATGAGACATCGATCGGTGGTTTTCCAGTCACATTCTCGCTGAAGGCAGTTGCTAGACTCAGAGGTGCAAAGACTATCCAGCATCTGAGGAATATCCTCAGATCCTCTGAGGCCCAAATGATCAGAAGACCTATGGGTATCAGGAAGTATCCAAGGTGAATCTTGGGATAGAAGGTGAAAAAGGTCAGTACCAGTATGAGAGAAGCCTGCCAGATGGGGAATCTCCTCTTGAAAATGTAATAGACCGCGATGGCGAAGGTGACCAGCATGATGGCAACGCCCACCTCGCCCGGTATTTTGAGCCCTCCCATCTCCAGAAAATGCCAGAAGGACATGCCGCCCATCACCGCTTCCTCAACCTCCAGGAAATAGTACTCGGGAAAGCTCAGGAATTCCGCTGGGCAGAGGATTAGGAACGGAAGGGAAATGAGGAATAC
>CAZQLP010000068.1:0-7874 GCA_964594225.1 uncultured Methanomassiliicoccales archaeon | reverse complement strand
GACCTTATTGAGATGTTCTATCTTGATTTCCGCCTGCTTCTGATCGGTGATGTCAACATAGGTTCCTATGATACGACGGGGCTTTCCCTTTGTGTGCTTCTCGAAGAGCTTCCCCTTGCCCATGATCAATCTCCACTCCCCGCTCTTGCTCTTCATCCTGTACGTAATCTCGTAGGGAATCCCCTTCTTGGTCGCTTCCTCCACGAAGGGGAACACCCTCTCCCTGTCGTCCGGATGTATGAGCTTATCCCAGGTGGCAACCTCCATGGGCAGCTCCTCCGATTGGTATCCGAGCATGGTGTAGAACCCAGGGCTGAAGTAGATCTGGTCCGTGTCAAGGTTCCAGTCACAGAAACCATAATCAACCACTGTGGTGGCCATTGCAAATCTTTCCTCGCTCTCGCGAATGGTATTATGGAGTTTGAAGTGCTCAAACTCCTTGATTATCTCTTTCGCTAGGTAATTGAACTGGGTCCGGGGGTTTCCCCCTTTCTGGATATACCTGTCAGCGCCTAGGTTGAGCGCCTCCATCGCCACCTCCTCACGGCCCCTGCCCGTGAAGAGGATGAAAGGTCTATCGTCTCTCCTTTCGCGAATTATCCTCAGCAGCTCGATGCCATTCATCTTGGGCATCTGATAATCGGAGATGATGACGTCGATCCCATTCTCTTCCAGGATTGCGAGCGCATCATCAGCGGAAGTGGCTGGGATCACCTCGAAATCGCCCATCCGCTCCAAGAAAATCTTCGTAATCTCTATCAATGGAGGCTCATCGTCCACATGGAGAATTCGAATCATCTATCAATTATCCATCATATGCTGATATATATCACATCTCATGTGATTTTCATGCGTGATTCTCATGTGAAATGGATGTCGTTCGAGGGGCCTGTTTCTGTTCAAACATAGGGAAACGGTTATTGTGCCCGGCATGCGATCCTCATACTGGATGCTGGTGGAGGATGCTCGAATGCCGCGGATAGATGTGAGCGATCCAATCCCCCCTTCTGCCTTGCCAATGAGACTAGGGAAGAGACTTGTCTATCTGATAGATCTCGATCCAGCATCTCGCTTTGATGTGTTATGCTGGGAAAGAGGCTCTCTGTCCCGGAATCATCCAGCAGAGTGAATTGGGCAACGAGGATGATTCCATCCTGACCCGATTCGATCAAGTTCAAGCAGCGGGCCATTTTCTCCGGTACTGTGAGAGGCCTGCGGAATGTGCACAGCGGCAGACTGATAGAAGCCACTAGGGTGTAGCGACAATCCTCATACGCTGCAATGTTCGACCGAACTGCCTGTCGTGATGAGGGAGCTGAAGAAACGCTTTTAGTGAAGTATACCATTACTTTAGCAGGTGGAAATAATGGTACAGCTCACACCTGAGATTAAGGAGATGTTCGAGAAGGTTCCGGCTTTCCCCCTGGCCACCGCTTCCAGCAGCGGCGATCCGAATGTGGTCCCGATTAAGTCTGTATGGCTGATCGATGACGAGACCATCAGCATATGCGACAACTTCATGAAGAAATCCCTGGCCAATCTCCAAGAGAACCCCAGAGCCTCAATCTCCGTGTGGGGACCGGGGACCAAAGGTTGCATTCAGATCAAGGGCGACATCGAAATACAGACCTCCGGCGAGGCCTACGATGAGATGAGGGCCAGGATCAGAGCGAAGTCGGATAAGAACCCAGCTAAGTCCTTGCTGATCATGAAGATCACCGAGGTCTACATCTGCACCCCAGGCCCCGACGCTGGGAAGAAGATCCTTTGACCGGGTGATCGAAAACCAAAGGATTGATGGAATGGATCCCTCAGTCCGGGATCTTCATTCTTACCGCGCACACCTTGAACTCAGGTATCTTGCTGATGGGGTCCAAGGCAGCGTTGGTCAATCGATTGGCAGCGGCCTCCCCGAAGTGGAAGGGTATGAACACCGTGCCCCTGGGAACCTTGTCGGTGATCCTGGCCCTCACCACTATCTCGCCCCTCCTGGAGATGACCCGCACCTTCTTCTTGTCCTTGACGCCAATGGCATCCGCATCATCGGGGTGGATTTCCACGAAGGCCCTTGGCACCAGCTCCTCCAGTCCCTTGGAACGACCGGTCATGGTCCTGGTGTGGAAGTGGCTTGGCAACCTTCCCGTTGTGAGGATCAGTGGGTACTCATCGTCCGGCTCCTCCATCGGTGCCCGGTACTCAATGGCGTGGAACCTGCCCTTCCCCCTCTTGAACTCCCCCTGATGGAGGAACCTGGTTCCCGGGTGGTCTTTGTCGGGGCAGGGCCACTGCAGCCCCCTCTTGTCCAGTCTGTCCGAGGTGATGCCACCGTATATGGGCGTGACCGTGGTGATCTCGTCCGTGATCTCCATCGCGTTCATGTACGACATGGCGTATCCCATGCGGCTTGAGATCTCGGAGATGATCCACCAATCGGGCTTTGAGTTGCCTACGGGCTCGATGACCTGGCTGAGCCTCTGCACCCGCCTCTCGGTGTTGGTGAAGGTGCCCTCCTTCTCCACGAAGCTTGCGGCCGGAAGTACCACATCGGCGTACTCTGTCGTCTCGGTAAGGAAGATGTCCTGGACCACCAGGAAGTCAAGCCTCTGCAGCGCCTCCTCAACGTGATTGATGTCCGGGTCGCTCACCATCGGGTTCTCGCCCATGATGAACATCCCCTTGAGCGATCGATCGTAAGCGCAGTTCATCATCTCCACGACGGTCAATCCAGGCGTTGGGGGGAGGGTCGCTCCCCACGCCTCCTCGAATTTCTCCCTAATGGCTGGATCATCGACCGCCTGATATCCCGGGTACACGTTGGGTAGAGCCCCGAGATCGCACGCCCCCTGGACGTTGTTCTGTCCTCTGAGGGGATTGACGCCAGTGGACTCCTTGCCCACGTTTCCAGTAAGCATGGCGAGGTTGGCCAGGGCCATCACGTTGTCGGTACCGTGGCTGTGCTGGGTTATGCCCATCGCGTACAGGATGCTCCCCCGCTCGGCGGTGGCGAACATCCTTGCGGCCTTCCTCAGCTCATCCCGGGGAATGCCAGAGATCTCCTCCACCCTCTCGGGGGTGTACCATTCCGCGCCCCTCCTCATCTCCTCGAAGCCCTCGGTTCTCTGCGCCACGAACTGCTTGTCGTGGAGGTCCTCCTCGATGATCACGTTGATCATGCCCATAATCCACGCGACATCGGTACCGGACCTCTGCCTCAGGTGGGCGTCCGCGATCTTGGCCAGGGGTATTGACCGCGGCTCCACCACGATCAGTTTGGCCCCCTTCCTCATGGCCTTCTTGACCTCCAGTCCGATGATGGGGTGCGATTCCGTGGTGTTCGACCCGGTGATCAGGATGACGTCCGCGTTTTGCACCTCATCGATGGAGTTGGTCATGGCCCCGCTGCCGAACGCCCTCACCAGGCCGACGACCGTAGAAGCGTGGCAGAGCCTGGCGCAGTGGTCCACGTTGTTCGTTCCCACCGCGACCCTCATGAGTTTCTGGAACAGGAAGTTCTCCTCGTTGGTGCATGTTGCGGATGACAGTCCCGCTATGGAATCGGGACCGTGCTCCTCCTTGATGGCCTTCAGCCTGGACGCGACAAGGTCCAGGGCCTCATCCCAGCTGGCCTCTCTGAACTCCCCGTTCTCCTTGATCAGCGGGCTGGTCAACCGGTCCTCCCGGTTGACGAAATCGAAGCCGAACCTGCCCTTGACGCACAACCTGATGTCGTTGACGGGGGCGTCCTCGTCAGGTCCCACGTCCACGATCTGATCGCCCTTGGTGTAGACGTACATTCTGCATCCCACTCCACAGTAGGTGCAGATGGTGGAGGTCCTCTTGAGGTCCACGTCCCTCCCGCGATCGATCCTCATCTTCGCCGTCAAGGCTCCCGTAGGACACGAGTCCACGCACTGACCGCAGAACTCGCACGGTCCTTCCTTCAGTGACCTCTCGAGAGGCGGACCGACCCTGGTGTTGAAGCCCCTGCCGTAGAAGTCGATGGCGTGGACCATCCTGATCTCCTCGCATGCCCTCATGCATCTGCCGCATAGGATGCACTTCTCGTGGTCGAGTTCGAAGAACGGGTTGTCGGTCATCCTAGGGAAAATCTTCCTCTCCCCGCTGTACTCGTCCTGCTGCACATCGTACTCGTAGCACAGCTTGGCTAGTTCGCAGCTCCCCCGCTTCTCGCAGTTGAGGCAGTCCACCCTGTTATTGGAGAGGATCAGCTCCAGGGTGGTCTTCCTGTACTTCCTGATCTTCTCGTTCTCGGTGACCACCTTCATCCCCTCCCCTGCGGGGTGGGTGCACGCGGTGGTCAGATCGCCGTTCTCCAGCTCGACGAGGCAGATCCTGCAGCTTCCCGTGGGTGCCAAATGGTCCATGTGACACAGGGTCGGAATGTAGATATCATTCCTCCTGGCGACCTGGAGGACGGTGTCGCCCTGCTTGCCCTCCACGGTAGCACCGTTGATGACCATGGAGATGGTGTCCTGGGCCGTTCCGCTCATTCCGTCACCTCCTTCCTGAAGCAGACGCCCGCAAGGCATCTGCCCTCCAGGTGCGATTCGTACTCGTCTCTGAAGTACCTCAATGTCGAGAGAACGGGATTGGGAGCGGTCTTTCCCAGGGCGCACAGGGAGCTCTCCTTCACGTACATGGAGAGGTGCTCCAGCTTCCCGATGTCCTCCTCCTTCGCCTCGCCCCGCGTGAATCTCTCCAGGGTCTCCAGTATCCTCTTCGTGCCCAGACGGCAGGGATTGCACTTTCCGCAGGACTCGTCCTGGGTGAACTCCAGGAAGAAGCGGGCCATATCCACCATGCAGGTCCTGTCGTTCATCACGATCACACCCCCTGATCCCATGATGGATCCCAGCTGGGCCAGGTTCTCGTAGTCGATGGGCGTATCTAGATGCTCGTAGGGTATCACCCCTCCAGATGGACCGCCGGTCTGGACCGCCTTGAATTCCCCGCCGGTCACTCCACCCCCGATCTCGAATATCAGGTCCCTTAGCGGGGTGCCAAGAGGCACCTCCACCAGGCCGGTGTTCTTCACGTCCCCGGTGATGGAGAACACCTTGGCCCCCCCGCTCCTTTCAGTGCCTATTCCGGCGAACCATTTTGCCCCACCCTCGATGATGCGGGAGATATTGGTCCAGGTCTCCACGTTGTTGATGTTGGTGGGTTTCCCCCACAGACCGGAGTTCGCTGGGAATGGTGGCCTGGGGCGAGGCATCCCCCTCTCGGACTCAATGGATGCGATGAGGGCGGTCTCCTCGCCGCAGACGAAAGCCCCGGATCCCACCTTGATCTCGAGGCTAAAATCCAGGTCCTTGCCCATGATGCCCCTGCCCAGGAATCCCGCTTCCCTGACCTTCGAAAGGGCGTTCTCCAGCCTCATGATGGCCAGCGGGTACTCCGCCCTCACATACAGGTAGCCCTTCGAAGCCCCGGTGGCGTACGCTCCGATGGTCATGCCCTCGATCACCGAGAAGGGATCTCCTTCCAACACAGTCCTGTCCATGTACGCACCTGGGTCCCCTTCGTCCGCATTGCAGACCAGGTACTTTGGCTCACCCTGGGCCCTTCTCAGGAAACCCCATTTCAGACCTGTGGGGAAGCCAGCTCCCCCCCTTCCTCTGAGCTTGGAGGCCTTGATCTCCTCCACCACCCCTTCCGGTTCGAACTCGGTCAGAACCTTCCACAGGCTGTGGTACCCACCCATGGCCACGTACTCCTCCAGACTCTCCGGGTCGATCAGTCCTATGTTCTTGAGAACGATCTTCTTCTGCTGCCTGTAGAATGGCACCGAATCGAGATCGGGCGCTCCCTCCCCCTCTATCGCTGTATGGGAGTGGCTCCTTCGAGCCATCGCCCCTTCCTCGGGAACCTTTCCCTTCAAAAGATCATCGACCATCCTCCTGGCATCCTCCGCCGTCACCTGCCTGTAGATGGTCGATCTTCTATCCGGTTCTATGATCTCCACGAGCGGTTCCATGGAACAGAAGCCCAGGCAGCCGGTCTGGCCCACCCTGAATTGGTCCTTGGGCAGGCTATTCATGAAGACGTCGAAAACCGGTCCGGCACCCGCAGCTTTGCCGCAGGAGGAAAGGCCCACCAGCACCTTGATCCGGTCGGGGAAGAGGGACTCTATGCCTTCATTCCTCATCCCCTCGAGTCTCTTGTTGAGTTCCACAAGATCACCCTGTGTATCTCTCCATGGCTTCGATCACTCGCTTTTCGTCCAAGTCACCGTAGACCTCATCGTCGATCATCATTACCGGTGCCTTGGCGCAGCAACCCAGGCACCTAACGTCGATCAGGATGAACTTGCCATCATCCGAGATCTCACCGGGTATGAAACCGTACCTCTCCCTCAGGATATCCTTGATGCTGTCCGCGCCCTTGATGTGACATGCCGTACCCCTGCACACCTTGATGACGTGGTCCCCCTGGGGTTTGAATGTGAACTGTGAGTAGAATGTGGCTATACCAACTACCTTTGCCAGAGGCGTGTTGAACTCTTTCGACACGAAATCAAGAGCATCCTCAGGAAGATATCTGAATCGTTTCTGAATCAGTTGGAGGGCTGGGAGCACGCTGTCCTTGTTCCTTCCGAACGCATTGAAAAGCTCATCCAACTTCACATCCAGGCCTTCAATTATGAAAACATCCTTTTTTGGCATGGTTAGCGACCGTAGGATTGCATACGGTCTTAACTTTATTGCTTCAAAAATGCCGAGAAATTCAACATCTTCATCCTCCCTACGAAATACGTGGCCCGACAATCAGAAAACATCGTCCGATGACAACCCGGGAGATCCTGCTCCGACTTCTTCGACCACACCGCGCAAGTGGGAAACCATGGCAAGACAATCAGAGGATATTAATCGGGAGTGGTCGATTGCAGTTCGATGCCGTTCGACGTCAGGGAATACGAGTATCACAGGGTGACGAGGGATCGCGTGGAGTTATCCACGGAGCCGGTCACCGTGGAGAGGCAGGTGACCCTGGTGATCAACGGGGTCCCCAGGATCCAACTGATGGCTTCCCCGTCAGATCTGGAGGAGCTTGGTTATGGGGTCCTGCTCTCGTCCGGAATCGTCTCCTCCAAGCACCATGTCAGATCCATACGGGCGAGCGGGAACGAGATCCTGGTCGACATCGACGGCCTAGAGGAGGGTGGTGATCCGTCACATCGGCTCGAAAGCGATATGGGGATTGGATCCGATCTTGCTTTCACGATATCTCCAGAATATGTCTTCCGATCGCTCGAACACCTAGAGACCGAGACCTACAGGAGCACGAGTGGTGCCCACTCGGCAACGATCCTAGATGCGGATTGCAGGATTTTGGCCAGGGGGGTGGATGCGGGCAGGCATAACGCATACGACAAAGCCATCGGAAAGGCCTTTCTGATGGATATCGATCTCAGGAGATCGGTCCTTCTGGCATCGGGCAGGCAGTCCGCCGAGATGGTGTCAAAGGCCGTGAATGCCGGAATTCCTATCGTCATATCCAAGGCGGCACCCATCAGTTCAGGGATAGACGCGGCGAGGAAGGCAGGGCTCACACTGATCTGCTTTGCCGACCATGGGAAGTTCAGCGTTTTCTCCGGCATCGAGAGGATCCATTCTCTGCCATGATGTCCCTTCTCTCTCCTTCCCTGCATCATCCATCTCACTAAGGTAGATGAGATCCGCCGGTGAGTTCAGGTTGATGAATGTCTCCAGGCCAGGATCCCTCTTCCTGATCTCGTCCACGGGAACGTACACCACGTCCGGGAGCATATCGATCACCCTTGAGAGTTTCATGATGCCCCCCTCCCACGCATCCTTGACAGCCCTCCGAAAGATATCCGTGCGGTATACCGC
>CAZQLP010000067.1:0-7889 GCA_964594225.1 uncultured Methanomassiliicoccales archaeon | reverse complement strand
TGGTCTGAGGTCATCGACTTCTCCAACTCCATCCTGACCAGGGCGAAGTGCCCTATGCAGATGAGGTCGCACCCTGAAAGGGTTATCTAGGCTCTGGGTCGCACCCTGAAAGGGTGGCATGGGTCACCAATCTTCTTGGCTCCACTCCATCACACTCGATGGTTCAACCCCCCTTCCCTATCGATCCTGCGCTTCTCCTGTTCAGGCGGGATGTGAACTAAAGGGAGGATACCTCCGCATAAATCTTCTCCATCTCATCCGCCGCGTGCTGCCAGGTGTAGCCTTTTGCCCTCTCCCTCGCCTTCCTGCCCAGCCTCCTCCTATCGTCGTCCTCATCGAGCAGGAGGTTGATCGCCCTGACGAGCTCACCCTCATCCCTGGGGGGAACCAGCATCCCGGCGTCCCCAACGACCTCGGGCAGGCCGCCCACGTCGGAGGCGATCACGGCCTTTCCGTAGGACATGGCCTCCGCCGCCGCCATGCCGTAGGACTCCCAGGTCGAGGGAAAGACGAACAGCTTGCACTTGGAGAGCAGGCGGTGCTTCTCCTCCTCGCTGACCCTTCCCCTGATGTCCACCTTGTCGCTCAATCCGTTCTGGGTAACGATCCTGTTGAGGTGATCCTGCTCGGGTCCACCCCCGGCGATCACCAAACGTCCATCGACCGATTCCATGGCCCGGATGAGATAGTCCAGGCCCTTGGTCTTGACAAGCCTTCCCAGGAAGAGGATGAAGTCACCCTCCTCCTCGTCGATCTCCTCCGGTGCATCCACCCCGTTAGGGACCGCCTCCAAGATCTCCGGGGGGAATCCCCTCTGCTCCAGATCCCTCCTCACGAACTCGCTGACGCACACCACTCGATCGAATCCCTGCACAAAGCGGGTATGCGTAATGTCATTGATGGTGCTTAGAATCCCCAGCAATCCCTCCCCCTCGCCGAATGTGTTGTGGAAGGTGAAAACCTTCCTTCCCTGGTAGCGTCTCACGGCCTTGCGGTACGAGCCGGACCACCTGTAATGGAAGTCGACGACGTCCGGCGAGAGCTCGTTCAACTTCTCTAGGATTCCCTGGGTGACGATGTGGGGGGGATTGTACGCGGTGTAGAACTTGGACGGCAGCCGGATGACACTGTACCCCCCGATCTCCTCCTCTTCCTTGGCTCCAGAGAGCTGACCGGTGACCACGTGGACCTCGTGCCTCTCCGCCAGGAGGGAAGAGATGTGGTGGATGCGGTGCTCGATGCCTCCCATGAAAGGGTAGTGGAATGGATTGACCTGAACGATCCTCATGTCTCCTCGTTCTCCTTGGGATTGGTCTGCGGCAGCGGGTGGGTGGCCTCGGACATCTCCTCCCCTTCCATCTTCTTTTTCCGATAGATGGAGACAATCAAGCTCATGATGAGGATCACTATGACCATGGCAATGGTGACTGTTCCGGCTGTCCCCTCCGAGAAGTAAACGAAGAATAGATTGCTGAGGGCTAGGATGGCGCCGTACTTGATAACCCCGCTACCCAGTGTGTACAGTATCGATTTCTTGTATGACCACCCGCATATGGCCACGAAGGCACCCATGAACGGGAGCACTGGGGCGAAGCGGTTTATTATGATCATCCTTTCATCCCGTACGAGCAGGAAATCCCTGTACTTGTGCACGGCGTTCTCTATCTTCCCGGGTACCCTCACGTTCTTGACGATGAGGTAGAGGGTGGTCAGTCCCAAGAACTCCGCCACCATTATCGTAATGAGTATGAGAACGGCGAACCAGGGTTGCGGGTTGGCCATGAAGATTATCACCGTGAACAGCTCGGGAAGGGTGGGTATGATGATCGCGTCAATGTAGAAGAGGAGGAATATGAATAACAGCAGTCCAGGGGTGCCCATCACGTTGAACAAATCGTACAGGATGTTCCAGATATCGAATCCCATCAGCTCGTCCTCCTCCTAGGATCACCCGAGCGTTCCCTTTTCTGTTCGATCGCGAAATCGTATATCTCCACCAGGCGCTCGGCCATCTCCGTTATCGAGTATCGCTCGGCCTTTCTCCTAGCGTTCTCCCCGATGGAGGGCGGCGCGGTGAGCGCTCTTCTCAGGGTCTCGGTGAAGCTTTCGAGGTTCTCTTGGAACAGGTATCCATCCACCCCGTTGTCGACGATCTCGGCCGTGGCCCTGTAGTCGATGCACGCCACCGGTTTGCCAGTGGCCATGGCCTCTAGGACCACGAGACCCTGCGTCTCGAACTTTGATGCCAGGGCGAAGGCGTCACATGCAGCGTAGTGTTTCGGGAGGTCCTCGTCAGGGACGAATCCGGTGAAGATGACCTGATCCGTGATGTCCATCTCCACTGCCTTCTCCTGGTAGTGTAGCTTAGCCGGGCCTGAGCCCACCACCATCAGTCTCAGGTCAGGATCGCCCATCAGCAGGTTCCGGAATCCCTCCATCACCAGGTCCAGGTTCTTCTCCCACGCGATCCTTCCCAGGTGGAGGATGACCCCGTTGCCGTCCAGACCCCATTTCTCCTTCACATCGGTGGCATCCACTTCCGGGTGGAAGCGCCTGCAGTCCACGCCGGTGGGTATCACCTCTCCTCTCCGGATGTTAGGGGCGTAGGACATCAGCTCGTCGAGTATCGCCTGGGTGGGGGCGATTACCACCTCGGACCTCTGCAGGAGGGATCTCAGGTAGCGCCAGAAGAGCTTGTCCATGATCTCCTTTGGGAGGGGTAAGCGGGTGTAATACTCCACCGCCTCGGTGATCATGGTGTGGAATGTTGTGACCACCGGCAGCCTCAAAGTGCGACCCGCGAACATGCTCCTCAGGGCCATGGTGAGGAGTCCCTGGCTGTGTATCACATCGATATCCAGCTCCTCCAGGATCTGGCACTTGTTGGTGGGGAATATCGGGGCCCGGTATCCGTCGTACTTCTGGTACGCGATGGATCGGAAGTAGTACGTTCCCTCCTCCCTCTCGTCCTCGTTGCCTGGATCTGGAGCGAACACGATGACCTCATGGCCCAGCTCCTCCAGACCCTGCTTCGTCAGGAGGATGGAGTTGACCACCCCGTCCCTGGTCGGGAGGTAGCTGTCCGTGAACATCGCAATTCTCAAGAGATCACCGTGGATCGATTATCCTGCCCACCTTGGACAGGACTTCCTCTGGATCACTTCCCAGGATCCTGATCATGGGTTCCTTCCCTTTCCCGCCCCTATCATATACGGCATCGGGGACGGTTCCCATCTCCAATATGGCCCTCTCCGTGCCCCATTCCATGGTCCTCTTCCCGCTGCTGGGCTCCTCGGCCCTGGAGAAGCTACCCACCAGCAGACCGGATTCCTTCAGGTTTCCCAGGTTCTCCTCACTGAAGCGCAGGTTGAGTGCGGATCTCATGCTCCGATCGAAGCTCATGGCGGTCAGGGCTATGGTGGCCACGTGCTGGGATGCCCCAAAGTCCAGGCATTCAGCGTGTACCAGCCTCCCTCTCGACGGTGAGATCCTGCCCTCGACCCCGCAGACATCGTCAGGGGTGAGGGCGCTTGGGAGCGCGTAAACGAAGTTCATCCCCACCTCCGGCACCCAAGAGGAGGGCAGCTTGGACTCGAGGACCTCCACCGCCCTCCTAAGGCGGGAGCAGATATTGTGCCTTGCCGCGTCCTCGTTGACGGGGGCCAAGGGATTCACGAGGGTCATACCCTTCCCCACCCTGAACGACGACACGAACGCCTTCCAGATCATGTCCTTAGCCGAGGTCACGGCCTCCAGGGGCTCCAACCCCTTGGCCAGGAAACCGGTCAGGTAAGCGGACAGGGTGCATCCCCCACCGTGACCCACACCCTCCACCCTGGGAGAGGTGAATGTGTGGAACCCACCCTCAAACAGGAATATGTCCTCCACTGGTCCGGATCCGGTATGACCGCCCTTGAGCAGCACCGCCTCCGCCCCCATGTCGGATATTGAGACGCACGCCTCCTCCGCCTCATTCCTGGAGGATATGCTGGAGCCGATAAGGGCCTCTGCCTCCGGTATGTTCGGGGTAATCACGGAGGCAATCGGGACCAGGTCCCCCCTGATGGAGTCAAGGAGGTCGGACGAATGGAGGGAATCCCCCACGCTCGCGACCAACACCGGGTCGACCACAAGGGGAAATTCCACCTCTTCCATCCTCCCGGCCACCACGCTGGCGATATCAGCAGAGAAGAGCATACCGGTCTTGGCCGCCGCTATGTCGACATCATCCAGCACTGCGTCCAGCTGGGAGGTGATGACTTCCGCAGGAACGGGAAGGATGCTCCTCACCCCCAGGGTGTTCTGAGAGGTCACGCAGGTGACCACACTGGTGGCGTGGATACCGATCGAACCGAAGGCCTTGATGTCGGCCTGCAGCCCCGCTCCACCTATAGGGTCGGAACCCGCTATGGTAAGGGTGGCGAGCATGGATTGAATATCGCCTCTTATTATTAATGTACCCTCTCCTCCGTACCTCCCGCATGAAACCCAGACATCGGGGTGAAGGAACCAGCGCTCTCGACAAATATATATACCGACTTGACAATCGAACAGGTCGATGAAGGCTACCAGCGGGCACTTCCTGCTCTCGAACGATGTTCAGTACAGCGATCTCGCAAAGGTATTTCCGGAGGTACTCACCACCTTCCTGAAGGAGACCGGCCAGATGCCGGAGGATGAGGACGTCCTTAGGATGTTCATACACCTCAATCAGGTCGAGCTGGAGAGGAATGAGAAGCCAGAGGGCTACAACAGAAAGGGAAGGATCAGGTTGGTATTCCCCCTGGACAGCAAGGGGTTCTACATCAGGGGGATCTCGAAGAACAACGAGGTGGTGAGGATCTCGGAGAAGATCAGCAGGATACTGAAGGCTGCCTCGATCAAACATGAGCTGGATTGGAACCGGCTCTACGTGAGCGAGTGATCTACCCCCGAAGCCTCTCGTAGGCCTTCTTTATGGAGGAGCGCTTTCCCTCGACAAAATCGCCCTGCGAGCCCACGGTCTCGTTACCGTTGGCTATCTGCAGCTCAACGGCTGACGATGAGGTCCCTCCCAGCGAGGTTCTCCTCTCCACCGCCCTCTCCACGGGCAGAACTTCCCAGACATCATCCTCAATGAGGTCGGAGAACGAGCGCAGCTCCTCGAGGGTCAGTTCCTCTATGCTCTTGTCCTCTTCGGACGCGTGCCGGACCACTCCTCCCACAACGCTGTGCGCGTCCCTGAATGGCATCCCCTTCACGACCAGGTAGTCAGCGAGCTCGGTGGCGTTCAGGAATCCCCTCTCCGCGGCGGCGAGCATTCTCTCCCTGTCAAACTCCAATGTCATGAGCATTGGGGCCATGATCTCCAGGGAGGCGTTGAGCGTGTCAGAGGTCCTGAACAGCGCCTCCTTGTCCTCCTGCAGGTCCCTGTTGTAGGCCATGGGCATCCCCTTCATCATCACCAGGATGGAGTTGAGGTCACCGAGCACCCCCGCCGATCTGCCCCGGATAAGCTCGGCCACATCCGGGTTCTTCTTCTGGGGCATGATCGAACTGCCGGTGGAGAACTCATCATCCACCTCCAAGAAGGAGAACTCTGGGGAGCTCCACATTATCAACTCCTCGCTCATTGAGGAGAGATGCATCATGCACAGTGAGGCGCAGAAACAGTACTCGGCCACCAGGTCCCTGTCCGATACCGAGTCCATGGCGTTCTCCGTGGGAGCGTCGAAAGCAAGCATCATAGCCGTCTGTTCCCTGTCTATGGGGTAGGTGGTGCCGGCCAGCGCCGCCGAGCCCAGGGGACACAAGTTCACCCTATCGAAGAGTTCGATAAAGCGCTCGGCATCCCTCCGCAGGCTCGTGCAGTGGGCCATCATGTGATGGCCCAGGGTCACAGGCTGGGCGTGCTGCATGTGGGTGAAGCCCGGCATGATGGTCCCCAGATGCTCCTCCGCAAGGTCGATCAGCACCTCCTGGAGGTGGATCAGGTTCTCGATGGAATCCAGCACCCTGTCCCTTGCGAACAGCCTGAGGTCTGTCGCTACCTGGTCGTTCCTGCTGCGGGCGGTGTGCAGCTTGCCCCCCGCATCTCCGATCCTCTGTGTAAGTTCCACCTCCATGGCGGAATGGACATCCTCCACGTCTCCCGAAAATTCCAGTCCCCTATCATCCAGGTCGCTTAGGATTGACCTCAGTCCTTCCGCTATCGCCTTCTCGTCCTCCCTGGAGATTATCCCCTGGTTTCCCAGCATGCTGACGTGTGCCAGGGATCCCATGATATCGTGGAAGGCGAGCCTTGAATCCACGGACAGGGATGAAGTGAATGCCAGCGTGGACTCACTGATCCCTTTCTTGAATCTCCCCGACCACAGAATCTTCTTGTTCACCTATATCCACCTTCTCATTGTATGCCTGCGCCGCGATCCTCAGTGGTAAACCCCAGCAATAAATGAATCCCTTCGCCGCACCGTGTTCGAACTGGTCGCCTTGGTCGTATGTCGACATCGCGGTGTCGTACATCGAGTAGGGCGATGCCCTTCCCACGACCACGGCCGATCCCTTGTACAGCTTGATCTCCACCCGGCCAGTGACGTACTCTTGACTCCTGTTCACGAAGGCATCAAGGGTCTCCTTGAACGGTGAGAACCACAGCCCGTTGTACGCCAGCTCACCATATCTCTGGTCGACACCCTTCTTGAACGCCAAGAGATCCTTGGGGAGCACCAGGTTCTCAAGATCCTTGTGCGCCGTGATCAGCACGATGGCCGAGGGCGCCTCGTAGATCTCCCTGCTCTTGATGCCGACAAGGCGGTCCTCGATCATGTCTATCCTTCCAACGCCGTGCCTGCCGCCAATCTCGTTGATCTTCTTTATCAGCTCCACTGGAGGGATCTTCTCCCCGTTGAGCGCCACCGGCACACCCTTCTCGAAATGAATGGTCAGGTACTCCGGTTCGTCGGGTGCGTCGAGGGGGGAAGCGGTCCACTCGTAGGCGTTTTCGGGCGGCTCCTGGGACGCGTCCTCCAGTATGCCGCACTCGCAGCTCCTTCCCCACAGGTTCTCGTCTATGGAATATGGGGAGGACTTCTTTATCGGTATCTCGATGCCGTGGCGTTTAGCGTACTCGATGCCCTCCTCTCGGGTGTACACCCACTCCCTCATGGGGGCGATGATTTCTATGTGGGGCGCCAGGGAGCTTATTGAGACGTCGAACCTGACCTGGTCGTTGCCCTTGGCGGTGCAGCCGTGGGCTATGTAATTGGCCCCCTCCTTCTTCGCCACGTCCACGAGTATCTTTGCCATGAGCGGCCTAGCTATCGCCGTGGCCAGGGGATACTTGTCCTGGTACATGGCGTTGGCCTTCAGGGAGGGGAAGACATACTCGTTGACGAACTCCTCCTGGACATCCACAGCGTAGGCGTCCAAGGCCCCCGCCCTCTTCGCCCTGACCATGGTTGCATCCATGTCGCCCGGCTGGCCGACGTAGATGGAGACCGCCACCACGTCCATGTCGTACTTCTCCTGAAGCCACTTCACGGATATGGATGTGTCCAGCCCACCGGAGTAGGCCAGCACGATCTTGTCGTGGCTATCATTGCTGGATGACATTTCGATCGGGCCCTTAGACCTCCGGTTCCATATATATTCGTGATGACCCACAGGCGACATTTGCGCGGGGCAGAGTCCCCAATCCGACAAGGATGACCGACACCGATGGCATCGTTTCCAAGGAAACATCTTGGAGGGTAGATGTCCGATATCTGACATCATCATTAATAATCAATCCCAACAATCAGCCGTTTCTCAAGAGAGAGTGATATCGAGATGATCAAGGTTGGAATCGTGGGAGGGTCTGGTTACACGGGCGGGGAGACCACTCGCATGGTCTGCACTCACCCGGAGAT
>CAZQLP010000066.1:0-8041 GCA_964594225.1 uncultured Methanomassiliicoccales archaeon | reverse complement strand
TCTCTCCACGGACACCCCATACCTCCTCAGAGGAGCCAGTTTGCTCCCGATCGGCATCGATGATCACATCAACGTCCATCGAGTCTCCGATAGCCATGTCGGAAGCCGAGGGGTCCATCGTCTTTACTACCGTCCAATTATATTCCGTAGCAATCTCCCAAAAGCCTATGGCGGTCTTGTCAACGACCACGCTGGTGCCGCAACAACATAGAGGCACCTCGCCACCCGACCCGTCAGGGTTATCGGGTGAATTGGGGTCATCAAGACCAAGATCATCAGTGCCAGCTGCAATGTGTTGCTCGCCAATGAAGGCTGCACTAACCATTGCGATCGCCACAAGCATCACAAGTAGTGCTACTATCCTGACTTGGGCTTTCTTATTGATACTATTCCCCCCAGAATGTGAATTCTATGCTGTTGGAGTGGGTAATTGGAATATATAAGGATTCCTAATCATGATAATAAACATATGAAATTGATATTATGCCTGGCTGTGTTTACTGTTAAATACTCATACATTTATATTATCAATTGAAATAATCAAAAATGGAAAAACGGAGTCTGGCCATTGATTGTTAGGGCATTATTATCCATTCATCAATATCAATCAAGATAGAACTAATGGACAGATAGCAGCCATGATATTGATGGGCGAAGGTAAGATGCAGAACGACTTTCGGAAGGGTCATGAAAATCGTATAAATACTAATAGCAATCCTGAATATGGCTTCAGCAAAGAGAGGAATGCGTTTTGAGGATCGTTCATGTGTCTGATACCCATCTGGGATATTCGGCCTACCGCAAGGTGGATGAGGAAACTGGCCTAAACCAGAGGGAGACGGACGTGTACGCGGCATTCGAACGCTTCGTCGATGAGGTGCTGGAGATAGGACCCGATGTTGTTCTTCACAGCGGGGACCTGTTCGATTCCGTGAGGCCCGCCAACAGGGCCCTGTCCTTTGCCCTGGATCAGCTCATCCGAATAACTGATGAGGGGATACCCGTGGTGGTGATAGCAGGCAATCACTCCACGCCGAGGCTGAGGGAGACGGGGTCGGTGATGAAGCTCTTCAATCACATTCCCGGTATCCATCCCGTATACGGGGGGGTGTTGGAAAGGATCCGGATCGGGGATCTGACCGTCCACGCCCTCCCACATACCGAGGGGGAGAATCTGCACGAGCAGCTGGAGGCCCTCAAGCCAGGCGAGGAGGGAAGCTACCATGTGGCGATGCTGCACGGGGGCGTGGTGGGACTAGGTGTCTTCAAGATGGATGAGTTCAACGAGGCCCTCATCAACTCCTCGTATCTGAGGGAGGATTTCGACTACATCGCCCTTGGCCATTATCACGAGTTCAGCGAGGTCACCGGAAACGCCTGCTACTCCGGATCCACAGAGAGATTCTCATTCTCCGAGGAAGGGCAGAGGAAAGGATTCCTGGAGGTCGATATCGAGAGCGGAAAGAGGACATTTCATGATCTCCCGGCGAGGCCCATGCTGGACATTGGACCAATCGATGCCGGTCAGATGGACCACGTGGAACTGCAGACCATGATGGTCGATCTGCTTGAGAAGGAGGACCTAGAGGACAAGATCGTGAGGCTGATCGTCAGGAACATACCATCCAGCGCGTACAGGGCGATCGATTTTCACCAGATCGAGGCTCTGACCTCGGGCGCGATGCATTTTGAGAGGAAGCTTGAGATGAGGCAGGAGGGCATCTCGGTCCAGTGGACGAGTTCCAGTATAGACTCCCTGGAGCACGAGTTCGTGACATTCCTGAATAGATACCCGGTGGAGAACGTGGACAAGGATCGACTCCAGGCCGCGGGACTTGATTATCTTAAGAGGGGGCTGGAAGGATCAGACTGAGGTTTATGGAACTCAGAAACTACCGCAAGTTCCGGCGATCGGCGGTGGAGTTTCCCGACGGTGTGATAGGAGTCATCGGCCCCAACGGGGTCGGAAAGTCCACCCTCATCGAGGCCATCTCCTGGGCCATATACGGCAACGACGCTCAGAGGACCAGGAGGGAGGATGTGCGATGGAACGGTGCATCCCCGGGAGAGGTGTGCTCCGTGATCCTTGAGTTCGATCTGGATGGAGATAGGTACCGTGTGCATCGTCAGATGAGGGGTAGCGACCTCAAGATGAAGGTGAGCCTGGAGGTGAACGGTAAACTGCACGCCGACGGTGACCGAGCGGTGACACAGGTTCTCTCACAGAGACTTGGAATGGACTACAAGGCGTTCTTCATCTCGGTTTTTGCCAGGCAGAAGGACCTCGATGCGCTTTCTGTGCTGCCTCCCGGCGAGAGGAAACAGCTGATCCTCAGAATGCTCGACATCGACGTGCTGGACAGAATCATCTCATCGATCAGATCGGATCGAAGCGGCCTCGAGACCCAGATCAAGGCCGTGGCGGGAATACTGGTCAATGGAGAGGGAAGGGAGAGGTCATCCCTTCTAGGGGATGAGATAGAGGGCATAGAACTCAAACTGGCAGAGCATGAGAAGGAGCTGAAGACCCTACATGAGGAAAAGGACAGGCTGGAGGCCAAGTTGTCAAGGCTGAAGGGAGAAAAGGACCTGCTTGGTTCCAAGGAGAAGGAGTACCACGACATCCAAATGGAACTGGCGGGCAGTAGGAGTTCCGTCGAAGGACTGAGGGGGAAGATGGACTCACTGGAGAGGGAAAGGACCTCCTTGGAGAGACTGAGGGTCGAGATGGAATCACTGAAGGAGAAGAGCGATCTCCTGGAGAGACTCCTATCGGAAAGGGAGAAACTGGAGAGGATCAGAGAGTCGAGGAGGGAAAGGGACTCCCTCCAGAGCAGGATCGACCTCCTTGAGGGCACATTGCCCGACCTGGAATCAGAGATCGGTGAGTGCGCCGAATCGATTTCAAAGATGGGCGATCCGTCTTCCAGCATGGAGACCGTGAACAAGTCATTGAGAGATGTGGAGGATTCCCTGGACGCCATGAGGGGCGGCCTCAGCGATATCGGGGCCGAGATCAGGGCAAAGGTCAGGGAAAGAGACGAGATGCTCTCGAAGAGGGAGGGCATCATCGACCTGGGCCCCGAAAGCAGCTGTCCGACATGCGAGAGGAGGCTGGGGGAGCAGCACCAATTCCTGCTTGACAAGATGTCCAGAGAGATCGAGGGGATAGAGGGCGACATATTCAGGATGGAGCAGGAGAGATCCAAGAAGGAGGAGTCTCAACAGAAGGAGACCAAGAGAAGGGACATCCTGAGCGATCGTCTGGATGGGGTTGGAAAATCCCGGATCAGGCTTGCGGAATTGCGTGAGTCGTTGAAGGGGAGAGAGGCCAGGCTCAAAGAGATCGAAATGGAGATTGATGATCTGAGATCTCACCTGGACGAGATGGAAGATGTCGTTTTCGATGAGGAAGGATACCATGAGATCAGAGCCATGATCGATGAGTTAAGGGCTCCCGCCAGAAGGTATGTGGAGATCTGTGGCAGGTTGGAGAGATTGCCTGAGGTATCCGATGAGGTTCTGAGAACCTCCCAGTCGATCGCTGAACTTAAGGAGGGCATCGGTTCCCTGGAGAAGAGGCTTGAGTTCCTCGAGTTCGACGAGGAGCGACTGAGATCGGTACGGGAGAGCTCCGATGCCATCCTCTCAGCCCGTGAGGAAATCACCACCCACATCTCCAGTCTGACGGGGGGGATGAGGCTCCAGGAGGGAAGGATGGAATCGCTCGTCAGGGAGATGGAGTCCCTGGAGGAGAGCGCAAAGGTGAAAAGGAAGTGGGAGAGCGAGGTCGCCTCCCTGTCCACCCTGGGCGATCTCATGAACGATTTCAAATCCAATCTCATCTCAAGGATCGTTCCCACGCTGTCGGAGATATCCTCCTCCCTTTTCAACGAGATGACGGATTCGAGGTACGGGAGTATGGAGATCGACAGCGATTACAACATCACCATCTTCGACGGCAACAGGACCTATGGTCTGGAGAGATTCTCCGGTGGGGAGAACGACCTGGCCAACCTATGCCTTAGGCTGGCCATCTCCAGGGTGATCGCCGACAGATCCGGCAGCAGCGTCGACTTCCTGATCCTTGACGAGATTTTCGGGTCGCAGGACCAGAGCAGGAAGAGAAATATAATGTCCACCTTGAACAGGCTCTCTAACAAGTTCAAGCAGATCGTGCTCATCACTCATATAGACGATGTGAAGGAGTTCATGGGAGAAATCATCTACGTCAAGGAGCTCGATGACGGCTCCAGCCAGCTGGTCCTTGAGACCTGACCCACAGCATCGGATCATCGATCAAGGGCGATCCTTCAAGATAACGGCTAATATCCCGCTCTCAATGCGGGGAAGGAGGGGAACACGCATCCGGCGCTATGATCAGACGGAAGGAGAACCTATCTTACTAATCGCTCCATATGGCATCCAGATCTATGTTGTTCTTGACCGCGGCGGAGATCAGGTTGATCTTGACATCATCCTCCGAATCGATCCTGGCGATGAGATGCTCGACCATCTCCGCCGCGGTCAGGGTATCGTACCTGACCAGCAGGATGGGGACGCCTTTCTCGTACGCCTTTGACACCACGGTCTTGACGGGATACAGTCCTCCGGTAAGTATCAGACAGGAGGTGTCGGTGGAAAGCGCGGCCATCTGGATATCCGGTCTGTCACCGCCGGTGATGAGGGCCTTCCTGCCAACTCTACGCATGTACTTGATGGCGCTCTCGGGGGTCATGGCCCCCACCATCACCTCCTCCACTGGGCGATCGAGATTCTCGTCACCAATAATCACTTCGGCTCCCAGTGTCTCCACGATCTCCCTTACCCTGAATCGCTTCAGCTCATCCATGGATGGGATGGAACCCAGCACGTTGATGCCCTTCTCCTGCATGAACGCCTCCACCGCGGGGTCATCGGTCATGTTCAAGATGACGCCCCTGAACTCGATGTTGTAGTCCTTCAGGAGAAGGTTTATCACCGCTATCTTGTCCAGCGCACTCGGGCTGGAGTCGCTGACGAGGACGATGTCCGCCCCTATGGCCTGGGCGATGGCTGGACCGGAGACGTCGTGGATGTACCCAGTGGTTATGTCCCTGGTTCCCTCCACTATCATGATATCACAGCCCTCCCTTGCCAAGTTGTAATTGTCCACTATCGTGCTCATGCTACACGGTCTGAAGATGTCATAGGTGCATGGCGAGATGATCTCCTCCTCGACCTCGATGTCGAGGACCTTCTTCATGAGATACGCATCCTGGTCCAGGATGCGGTTCCTTGCGTAGACTATCGTCTCCTTGAAGGGCTTGAAGAAGCCCACCTTTCCCGGGGCGTTCTTGGACAGCCCCAGGGAGACTGCGGTCTTTCCGGATCTTTCCGATACCGATCCAACAAACAGAGATTTCAATTGTTCTCCCTCCTTATGGTAACCAGCGCGTCGACCGCGCTCGCTCCCTCGTCCTCGTCTCTTACGATGACGGGGTTGATCTCGAACTCAGATATCTCCGGAAAGTCCACGGAGATCTGAGCCACCTTGAAAATGATATCCTTCAGGGTTTTAATATCAGCCGGCTTCCTTCCCCTCGCTCCAGATAGGATGGGGAAGGCCTTGATGGAGCTGATCATGGAGTTCACATCGCTCTCGGTCAGGGGCGCTATGCGCTGGGAGACGTCCCTCATTATCTCCACGAATATGCCTCCCAATCCAAAGGTGAGCACTGGGCCGAACTGATCGTCCCTCACCATTCCCACTATGACCTCTCTCCCCGAGAGCATCTGCTGGATGGAAACCCCGTCTATGCGGGCATGGGGCATCCTCTCCCTGCTCCTCTGGATGATGATGTCGAAGTTCGTCATGACGTCCTCGGCGTTCTCCACACCAACAGCCACACCGCCGACATCGGATTTGTGGAATATGTCTGGGGAGGCTATTTTCATGACCACGGGGTAACCGATACCGCCCGCGATCTCGGCCGCTTCCTCCCGGGTGGTGGCCATGGCCTCGTTGGGAACCGGCACATCATAGGCCTTCAGGATCTCCTTGCCCTCGTCCTCCCTAAGGGTGATGCGGTCCTCGACCTTCACCATGTCAAGTATCTCCCGGACGCGATCCTTGTCTCCCTTGACCACGACGGGCTCCATGTTGCTCACAGAGTCCCTCGTGTTCCTGTACTGGACCATGGAGCTAAGGGCCCTTATGGCCTTGTCCGGTGACTCGTAGTTGGGTATCCCGGCCTCCTTGAGCAGCTCGATGCCGGGTTCACAATCCTTTCCGCCGACAAAGGCGGCGACCAAGGGGATGTTCACCTTGCCCGCGAACCCGGAGACGTTCTCGGCCACGGCCATGATGTCCACGGTGTCGGTGGGTGCCAGTATCACCAGCACCATGGAGACATTGGGATCCTCTATCACCGCATTCATCGCGAACTCGTATCTGTCCGCGGGGGCATCACCCAGGACGTCCACTGGATTGTAGAAGTTCGCCTCCGCGGGAAGGTAGGACTTCAGCCTCTCGATGGTGGCGCTCTCGAACGTTGCGAGAGTCAGACCGAAATCCGAGGTCGCATCGGCCGCCATCACGCCCAGACCGCCGGCGTTGGTGACTATCGCCACACCGTCGCCATAAGGCAGGGGCATGAGTCCAAAGAGCATGAGAAGATCGAAGAACTCGTCCATCGTCCTGGCCCTTACCACCCCCATCTGCTTCAGTGCCGCCTCGTATACCGCGTCGCTACCGGAGAGCGCTCCAGTGTGGGAGGAGGCCGCTATGGCACCTGAGCTGGTCCTCCCCGATTTGAGGGCGAGTATGGGCTTGCTCTTGGTGGTCTTGCTGGCCTGACGGAGGAACTCCACCCCTCGATCCATTCCCTCGATGTACATCCCTATGACCGAGGTTCTGTCGTCATCGCTCAGATACTCCAGGAGGTCCGCCTCGTCGATGTCCACCTTGTTGCCGACGCTGATGAACTTGGAGAAACCGATGTTTGTCCTTGAGGCCCAGTCCAGAATGGAGGTGCATATGGCTCCCGACTGGGAGGTGATCGCTATCCTCCCCTCCGCAGGGTAGTTGCGGGTGAAGGTGGCGTTCATGTGGTGGTGCCTGTTAATCAACCCCAGGCAGTTGGGGCCCAGCAACCTCATGCCGTGCTTCCTGGCAATCTCTCCCATCTTTCGCTCCAGTCTCGCTCCCTCAAGACCGATCTCCTTGAAACCAGCTGTGATGATTATGGCCGCCTTCACCCCATTCACTCCAGCCTCCTCTATGACGGCAGGCACTATGCGGTTTGGTACCACCACCACTATCAGATCCACGGAATCCGGGATCTCGCTGATCGAGGGATAGCACTTCATTCCCAGGATCTCGTCGGCCTTGGGGTTCACAGGATAGAGACTCCCCTCGAACCCAGATGAGATCAGATTCCTGAGTATGATGTTGCCAAGCTTGTCCTCCTCTCGCGCAGCACCGATGACAGCAATGGACCCGGGTTCGAATAGAGCCTTCATATTCTCAACAGTCCTTCGATTGCATACTTGTATTTGTAGATTGTCGTTTTTTCATTAAACTCTGACAATACGCATGTTATCCGTAGCTCCCAAGCTTCATCTGATCCTGAGACCGAATCTCCTTCTCCTTGTGCGGTATGGAGAGCATGTCCATCATCTGGAGGGCATTTCTCGCCGCCTTTGCCCGCCCGTGATTGTTGAAGAATAATCTCACATTCCTAGTCTTTTCTCCCACTTTGTCTATTATCGGTAACCACCTCTCGAGCTGCTCCGATGAGTAGAGGTAATCGTAGCGGTTGATGCGATGGTCGTCCTCCTCCCCATCCCCGAACCATATGTCATAATTGCGACCATGGAACCTGACATAGGCGTGATCGGCGGTCTGGACATGTGTTGTGGGGGATCCAGGACCGTCTATCATGACATTGGCCACGTTCCTTTCCCTGAAAAGGTCCATGACATCCCCGATCATCTCCCTGCCCTCGTCGTCCAGCCAGCTCCTGTGCCGGAACTCCACGGCATATGGGTACCGGTCACT
>CAZQLP010000065.1:0-8264 GCA_964594225.1 uncultured Methanomassiliicoccales archaeon | reverse complement strand
TACGGTTCCGATTGTCGATCATGGTAAAGAGGGCATTTCACGGTCGTCATCTTCACCGTCAGCATCTCGGTACTCCCAGGCATTGGAATTGATGGGAGAGCGCCCTGGGTGCTTTCTCGATCCTGGGATGGGATTCGTTTCCACGAGAAGAAGCCGGTCCTCTACCGGTCATCCATCAAGCGGTCCATCGATTTCACGATCCCCTAGGGTATTGAGAGCATCCACCCGACCATGCGGGGGAGTGACCGGAGAGACCATGAACGGGGTATGATTTCTGGGACGAGACATGGAGCCAGCGCCACATCTTTGGCGAGACAAGGTACACGAATCTCAACGGGGCAAGGCACAAGTTCGATATCGAGAGATGCATCGAGACCAATCTAGGCAGGTGGGACACTTTCGCTCACCTGGCCTCCACATTTATCTTCCAGCATGGATTCGGAGGAACAGGGTTGGGGTCCAGGTTGAAGTGGAGTACTCACATGGCCATTGCCAGAACGGTATCAACGGCCCTGGGGCTCTCAAAGAGCGACGAGAGGCTTCTCGTGGAGGGTTCCATCGATCCCGACAGGAACCCGGACTTGCTCGGGAAGACCAGAAGAAGCGACAGGAGGATGCCTCATCACTCCCCCACAATCACCGTGATACTGGCCTACGTATGGGAGGCCAGGTACAACATCCTGTCGGGACAGAGATCCCTGGCCATGCTCAACCTGGGAAGGGCCCTTCACTACGTGCAGGATATGAGCGTGGGCTTCTCGTCCTGGGAGGATCATGATCGGAGGGAGGAAAGGCTGGAGAATGAAGACCTGGACCTCAGGGAGATCAGGCGGGGGATGGAGACAGCCAGGTCCTCACCAGGGTTCGTGAGGAAGGTGATCAGGGGGGTCAAGCCCGAGAGGCGCATTACCAGTGCCATGAGCAGCGCCTGCTACTCCTCCGCGGCCTTGGCCGCGGCTGTGGTCGAAATCCCATCATCCAGCAATGATGCTGGGGCGAGGTCGAGGAGTTCGTGTAGGAATCGCGCAATCATCGCGATCATTCTCCTCCTCCTATTTTCCCTTGGAGCCTATGGATACCTGTACCTCGACCGTCCGTACCTCATCCTTCTGTGCCCAGTCTCGATCATTCTTGTGCTGTTGAACCTGATTTCATTCAGGAGATGCAAAGAGAATAACCTCTGGTACAACCTTGCCTGTCGTCCATTGAATAGATGATAACATTTCGTGGAACTGGATACCCCGCTGATTCGTTTCACAACGTAGCAGACGGAGCGGTTCCAAGGGTATTCATTAGACCTCTCAGGGATCGTGAAAAGGGTCAGGGTGTGTCCCTTGACCGACGGTTCCTTGATGTGAGGGGATCCGAACACCCCCATAATCTCAGGGAGTTCTCGGAAGGAAGTGGCCCGGTACAGGAAGAATGGATATATCCCGTTGCAGGAGGTCACGAAATCTCTAAATATTCTCCTACGAGTCAGGAGGATTGAACGGCGATGAGCGAGGTGAGCGTCATGAAAGGGGCCATGGGGGGCGAGCTCTCCGCCAGGAGGAAGCTGATGGATGTGCTCCGGATCAGCTACACTCTCCCGTTCGTTCTGGCATCGGTTACCGGTGTCGCTCTCGCTCTTACCTTCAGCCAGGAGTGGATGATCGCCGTCCTCATACCGATCGACGTGTTCTTCCTGGCGCTCTTCGTCAACTTCTCCAATGATTACTTCGACCACAGGAGCGGTGTTGACAGACTACGCTTCCAGGACACCGAGATCTCGGGCAGGGCGAGGAACGTCTTGAGCGAGAGGTTCTACTGGAGCGGAAACGCCTTTGACAATGGGCTGATCACGGTGAGGCAGGGAAGGCTGGTAATGGCGATACTGGCCGCGATCGCGGTCTTCTTCGCCATTCCGATATTTCTGTACGGGGGGTGGATTGTCCTCATATTGGGGGGCGTCGGGTTTTTCCTGGCTTACTTCTACACGGCTCCCCCGCTCAACCTGGGGGCCAGGGGACTGGGGGAGTTGGATGTCGCAATATCATTTGCGTTCATGTCCTTCTTCTCCTACTTCGTGATCGTGCAGGAATTCAGCTGGGAGGCGGTGCTGATCTCTATCTGCGTGGGGCTTGGTGTCGGCCTGATGCGGATCGTGGATGAGATGACTGGCTACGAGGCGCATCTTAAGACCGGAGAGAAGGATTTGTGTGTGATAATGGGATTGGAGAGAGCGGTGGGCCTGGTGACGACTCTCCTGGTGGTACTGTACATCACGGCCGGGGTCCTGGTGCTGCTCGATGCAACCTACGTACTGCTATTCCTGACCGTTCCAACGGCCGTCAGGGTGGTTTTGTATCTGAGGAACAGGGGTGACGAGCTGAGATTCATTAGGCCCGTGCCCGAGATATTCAAGGTCGCGGTGAAAACAGAGATACTAGTGATCATCTCTTTGATAGTGCGAACCGCTTTGACATCTGCGTGATGGCTTGGTAGTTCCCTTTGGCTATGAACCTATACTCCCTCACCGCGTCAAAACCGCATTCCCTGCAGGATTCAGTTCCAACGAAGGGGCAGCCGAAGTATCTTGTCCTGTCTGGCATCACGAAGGCGGACATCCAGTAGGGACATAGGGTGCGGTAATCCTCTACCAGCATCTCCTCTAGGGCCTTTGTCGTGTTCAAGATGGGAAGCCCTTGCCTCTTGAGGTCCAGGACTCGCTTCACCACCCCCTCCTTCTCGGCCTTGGTCAGGGCGATGTCGCGGGGCGGTGGGGTAAGGAAGTTGATCATGATCCCCCCGATCCTTTCGTTGTCGGCGACCAGCCTCACCGTCTCCTCCACGTGCTCGATGTTGATCTTGTTCACAACCATGTTGGCGAAGATGTTGGGGTGATCGATGGACTCTAAGTTTCCCATGATTTTGTCGTAGACACCCGGGGCCCTTAACCTGTCGTGGATCTCCCTGGGCCCGTCCAGGCTGACCGATATGACATCGCTCTCCTCGAAGATCCTGCCCGTTCCGTTGGTGGTGTATCCCGTGACGTAGTAGCCCATGTCCTTCCCGGCCACTATCAGATCCCTGAGTGTCCTGTCCCCGTCCTTCCAGATGGTGGGCTCACCCCCCTCGAAGAAGAGTATCCTAGCGCCTTCGTCGTGGAAGGAGCGCATGTCCTCAACCGCATCTTCATAGGAAATGATGTGGGGCGGAGGTATGCTCTCGAGATTCTCATGGATCAGGCAGTGTTTGCAGTTCAGGTTGCAGTGGTAGGTGACAACCAGGGTCAGCACCAGCGGCTTCCTGACGCCCACCTTGCTCTTGAGGAACCATCCGGCGTAATAAGCCATCTGACTCAGGGTAAAGGGGGCCATGAAAATCACAACCACAATCCCATTATTTAAATGGAACCCAGTTCCTCGTCCTCGTCGGAAACATCTGGTCTGATGCAATAACAATCTACGACCCTTGCATTGTATCGATCATGACCCTTGACGACCCAAGAGATATGGTGGAGATGGTGGCATACGATCCCAGATGGAGAGAATCATTCCTGTCCAAGAAGGAATTGCTTGAAAGTGCGATAGGGGATCGCACGCTTTCGCTAGAGCATGTTGGACGCGCGTGCTGTTAGAGTCACAAGGATCGGAAATAACGGTCCAGGGATACGTTGGACAGGGAGCTTGTGGAAAGACCACTGAATCCGGTGTCCTCAAAGAAGCTCTGAATTGGATCAGGGACCCTTTGGACGGGAACCCATCTCAGACATTTTTCTCCCGGCCGCTATCTCCCCCGATTCCCTGGTCGGCTCCGTGATGAGATCTAGCTCTCCCCTCTCAAGGGCCCCGATTACCTGTGAGACCGTTTTCCCATTCATGAGGTGTATGTCGATGTAACTGTCCCTGAGGGCATGGAAGAGGACCTCCCCGATGTCGCTCGTCACCACAGTGTCCACGTTCTCCGCCGAGATGCTCTTGCCGAGGGAGAGTCCAGCGAGCACCCTTTCCTCCCTGAACTCGTTCTTGATGGCCTTCTTCACGGTCGGTTCTCCATCGCCCACGCCGATGATGAGGATGAACTCGGCCCTGCCCAGGTTGCCGCTAACCTTGGATTCCATCCCCATGTTCTCCACGGTGGGTACCGCCACCAACCTGTGCCTGGGAACAAAGGGCTCGATGTGGACGTCCAACATCTCCAGGCAGTTCACTTCACCCTTGACCTTCCTCTCCACCCCATCGGCGATGATGTGGGCCCTCCCAACATCAAGAGTCCTGTTGGTTGTGATGGAGATGTCCCCCAGTATCACGGGTCCGGACTTCCTTAGCTTTAGGGAAGTCACCCCTTCCACCCCTTCCACTCCCAGGGACACCTCACGTATCCTTCTCTCGATCTCCTTGCTGGGGCTGACGTCCAGGAGGGAGAAGGCGGCGTCCTTGGCCGTTTCCAGTCCAACCTTGAGGATCAGAAATGCGATGGCGATGGAAACCACCCCCTCCACATATGGTATCTGGTATATTGTGGCGACGATGGCCAGGAAGACAATGGAGGAAGAGAGTACGTCGGTCAGGGTGTCCTTGGCCAGCGCCATGAGGGAGGAGGAGTTCGTCTTCTTGCCGACGGAATTGAGATACCTGACCAGCATCAGGCAGATCACGGCGCTGAATGCGGCCATGGCCAGTGCCGCATCGGGGGCGGTGATATCCGCTGTCTGACCTAAGCGGTTCCACCCCTCAAATCCAAGGAAAACGGCGAAGTAGATGATGAACCCGGAGATGACCAGGGCAGCGAGGTTCTCCACCTTGTAGTATCCGTACTGGAACTCCTCATCTGGGTTCCTCTGGGCCAGGTGGAGGCTCACCCAGGATATTGATGAGACGATGACGTCCACCCCTGAATTTAGGGCATCAGCTAGAAGGGCCAGGCTCCCCGAGAGCATTCCCACCGCCCCCTTGGAGATGGCAAGCATGAGCTTGACGAAGGTGGCAACCATTGCCGCTCTCTCGCCTTCCCTGAGCAGGCCTCTCCTACTCAATCCGGTTTCCTCAATCAGGGGACCACCACTCGAAGCTGCAGGCCATTCGTATAGTCCTATGGAATGCATAATATTAACTTCTCACTCGCTCCAAATGACACCGATGCAAACATTCAGAATGGTTGGTCGCAATAACCAAATCGAGGTGCGACAAAATGCCCGATGACGTTGGAGATCGATTCCAGCAGGATACCAAGTACAAGAGGGACAGCCTACCAGGAGGATATCTCGACTGGAGCACCCAACCCGCTCCCTACAAGGAGTACAACAAGAAGAGGAAGATAGAGCTCTATCATCCGGATGACATCTGCAGCATTTCCCTGTTCGAATCGCTCAAGAAGAGGAAGAGTGTGAGGAGATACTCCAAGAAGCCGATCTCCATGGAGGAACTCTCCTTCCTCCTGTGGGCCTCCAACGGCCTGCGCGGTGCGGAGGCTAGTCGTGAGTCTAGGACGGCACCATCCGCGGGCGGGTTGTATCCTATCGAGGCCTATGTGGTGGTAAACAGGGTGGAAGGGGTGAAACGGGGTATCTACCACTACAACGTCAGGAGGCATGTCCTGGAGGAACTGGAACTGGGCAACTTCGGGCGGGAGGTGGCACTGGCCGCCCTGGATCAGAGGATGTGCTTGGAGGCGGCCTTCGTGATCATATGGACAGCGATTTTCGAGAGATCCAGGTGGAAGTACAAGCAGAGGGGGTACCGATACATGTACCTGGATGCGGGGCATGTCGCCGAGAACCTCGCCCTGGCATGCATCGGACTGGGTATGGGAAGCTGTCAGATCGGAGCCCTGTACGACGAGGAGGTCAACGCCCTGATAGGCGTGGACGGGGTGGAGGAGAGTGTCCTGTACATGAGTTCGGTTGGTCCATTGCCCCGCTAACCGCTCCTTTCAATGCAGAACCCCCCACTATGTATGCGTTCCCAATCAGCTAACCATTACTTCCATGAATTATCATGATTCTCAAGCAATTCCAAATATAGGTAGGTCCATGTATCTAATTGATATGGATCTCACTCAGATACTGGCATTGGCGTTCATAGTGGTCGGGGTCATACTGCTCATTGCCGAGGCGGCCTCCCCGGGTACATTCTTCATCGTGCCAGGAACCGTGCTGTTGATACTGGGGGCCATGGGGCTGGTGGAACCCGATCTGCTTATCAGCTGGTGGGCGCCCATTGTGGTGGCCATCATACTGATCCCGCTCACCCTGGTCACCATCAAATTATACCAGAGGCTGGCTCCCCCGGCCCCCCCGGAGACAACGGTGGCGACTTCCCTCCTGGGGAAGATGGGCCTGGTGACCAGCGAGACACAACCAGGCAGCCTCAGGGGCAAGGTGCAGATTGAAAACGACATCTGGAGTGCCACCTCGGACAAGGTCATACCCGTGGGGGCAAAGGTGGTCGTGAAGGGAAGTGAGGGCGTTCACGTCAAAGTCGAGGAGGTGGGACGCTGAACCCACCTCGAAAGATCCTGTTCACCACAGGGGGGAATTGAATGGATATTGGATATGAGATATTGGGTCTGCTCATCTTCGCAATCGTCGCCGTGCTGGTAATAGTGGTCAACGGTGTGAAGATCATCAGGCCGTACCAGCAGGGCATCTACATGAGGCTGGGGCGGTACATCAAGATTCTGAATCAGGGTTTTAACTACGTCACCCCGCTCGTCAACGAAGTCGTCAAGATGGACCTCAGGACGCAGGTGCTTGACGTGCCCAGGCAGGAGGTCATCACCAAGGACAACTCACCGGTGTACGTGGACGCGATCATCTACATCAAGGTGATCGATCCCGTGAAGGCGTTCTTCCAGGTGACCAACTACCGCACCGCGACCATCTACCTGGCCCAGACGACACTCAGGTCCCTGATCGGTGACATGGAGCTCGATGAGATCCTCTCCAACAGGGAGAAGATCAATCTCCAGCTCAGGGACATCCTGGACGAGGCCACTGACAAGTGGGGAGTCAAGGTGGAAGCCGTGGAGATCCGGGAGGTCGACCCCGCGCCCAAGGTGAAGGCTGCCATGGAATCGCAGACCTCCGCCGAGCGGCTCAGGAGGGCCGCCATCCTGGAGGCCGATGGGAAGAAGAAGGCTGCCATCCTCAGCGCCGAGGGTCAGAAGCGATCCCGTATCCTGGAGGCCGAGGGTGTGAGGCAGTCCAAGATACTCGAGGCGGAGGGTGAGCGTCTCTCCATCATTCTGCAGGCCCAGGGAGAGGCCCAGAGACTCAGGGTGCTCTCCGTTGGAGCGAGCGTTATGGATTCCAAGGCCCTCACGGTCCTGTCGCTGGACACCGTCAAGTCTCTGGGGGACGGACAATCGACCAAGTTCTTCCTGCCCTTCGAACTGACCAAGATAGTGGAGGGCGTCTCCGAGTATCTGGGTATCTCCAGGACAACACCGGAGAGGGAGATCTCCGATGTGAAGCAGGTGGAGGAGGTGGTGGGAAAGGCCGAGGACGTACTGGGCCCCATACCTTCCCCGAAGGATCTCAAAAAAGAGATCGAGGGTCTAGAGGAGATGATGGAGAAGGAGAAAAAGGAGATCGAGCGCATCGCCGAGATCGGGAAGACGTCCGGTGGTTCCAGGATCAAGAAGGTCTACGAGGGGGATTGATCCCGCCTAAAGCCGCTTGCTCCCACTCCTCCATTGTCTCTCCCTCACTCTCTAAAATATAAGCACCTCGTGCCCATCCTCCAGATACCTGGCCACATTGGGATGCCCCTTCAGCTCCTTGCACAGGGGAACCCCTGCTCCCTCGAGGCGTTCCCATCATAGAAGAGCATGCCTGGCACACGCAATCTATGGCTCCGGATTACCGAACCTAAGCGTAGATGTTGGCGATTGATCTCCCCTTATCCCTCAAGCTCGGCCAACTGCCTGGTGGCCGTTCCCTCGATCACCATGATGGCTTAGTAAAACCTCTCCCTCATGTCCATGAGGTTGAGGATGGCGTGACCGAAGCACATCGCGCCCCCGTTGAAAGCGAATATGGTCATCTTCCCTGACATGATTTCCACCTCATTTCCGGTACCAGGTCATGTATCGAAATTGGGTCCCGGGGCGGTCACGAGACGGGGACCGCCCTCCCCCTCACTGCAGCCATGAACCCCTTGTCCATGATAAGCTTGGTGTTGGGTACTATAAGGAACACTGGCATGATCCCGAAGAAGTCATGCTTCCCGTACTCCCACACCTTGGTGATAAGGTAGTTCTGCTTCAACCTGATCTCGTCG
>CAZQLP010000064.1:0-8269 GCA_964594225.1 uncultured Methanomassiliicoccales archaeon | reverse complement strand
CCGGTGGTGGTAGTGGTACCGGTATCGCGGCCCTGATAAATGGCGAAGTGGACGTTGCCCAGGCCTCTAGGCAGATGAAGTCATCCGAAATCTCCGAAGCCGAGGCGGCCAATCTTACTCCTGTTGAGTGGAGGGTCGCCATTGACGGTATAGCGGTCATCGTTCACGGGGACAACCCAGTGACCGAGCTGACCGTCGAGCAGCTTCGCGGCATATACATCGGTACCTACATCAACTGGAACCAGGTCGGCGGACCTAACATGATCATCACCGCCTACGGCCGACAATCCACTTCCGGAACCTACGCGTACTTCCAGGAGATCATCCTGGATGACGAGGACTATACGGCGAACATGCAGCAGATGGTCGGCAACTCCGCCATCGTTGACGGTGTCTCCCTGGACGAGAGTGGTATCGGTTATGTCGGTATCGGTTATGTGGTCAGTGCCACAGGCATCGAGATCGTGGAGCTTGCCGAGGAGACGGGTGGTACTTACTACTCACCCCTCGACTCCGACGCGGTCTATGGCGGCGACTACGTCCTTGCTAGGTACCTCTACCTCTACACTGACGGCACCCCGGAGGGTGCGGCATTCTACTGGATCTCCTGGATCCTGTCCGATGAAGGGCAATCCATCGTGGACGAGGTAGGGTTCTACTCCCTGGGCGCGGATGTTATCGTGGAGGAGTTGGCCAAACTTGGATATTGAAACCCATGGGATCAACAGGACCCGGAAGTCAGCTTTCCTCCGGGCCTTCAGGGCCCAACCAGGTCCTTTGACCCCTTACAAATCTCTTATCTCTCTTTATCCAATAGGGGGGACCAGAAACGGGTATAGGCTCAAGCATATCATCGGTTCGCTCTAGTCTGAGTATGGAGAGCATATCGAGATTCATCAGATCATTCCGCGAGATGGAGCAGTGGATCAAGTTCCTACTCTTCTGTGCGGCCATCGTTTCAATTATCACTCTGGCTCTCGTCTTAATCTTCCTCATCTGGGATGCGCTGCCGGCATTGATTGAGATCGGACCCATCAAGATGCTCACCGGGGACGTCTGGAATCCCACCTCGCCCCGCAATCCGCAGTACGGTATGCTCCCCCTCATGTGGGGTACTTTCTTGGTTAGCCTCATGGCGGCGGTCATAGCCATCCCTATCGGCATGGGGTGCACCCTCTACGTTCACGAGATCGCCCACCCCAAGATCAAGGCGTTCCTCAAGCCTGCCATTGAGATACTGGCCGGAATACCGTCGGTCATCTACGGGTTCTTCGCCCTGGTCATATTGGCCGAGTGGATCGACATGATCTTCAACTCCACCACCCGTCTCAACGCCCTCAACGGCTCCATCATGCTGGCGGTGATGATGGTCCCCATCATGATCTCCCTCTCAGAGGATGCGCTGAACTCTGTGCCCAGGGAACTGAAGGAGGCCTCGTACGCTCTCGGAGCGACAAGGTGGGAGACCCTCAAGGGGGTCATGATCCCCGCGTCGCTCTCGGGAATCATTTCGGCCATCGTTCTCTCACTTGGAAGAGCGATAGGCGAGACCATGACCGTCCTAATGGCGACTGGCAACACCGCGGTGATCACCCTGGATCCGCTGCATTCGGTGGAAACGATGACCGCGGTCATCGCCATCGAGATGGGTGAGGTTTCGCAGTTCGCCATCCACTATAATGTGCTGTTCGCCGTTGGTGTGGTGCTGTTCGCCATCACGTTCATCGTCAATAGCATCGCCGAATGGATCAACTCCCGGTTCGTGGAGGTGTACCAGTGAACGAGATGAGCAACAGGGTCGCTCGCAGGAGAAAGGAACAGATCCTGTTCATGTCCTTCCGCCTATGCGGGGCCCTGGTGGTCCTCGCACTGATCGTCCTGCTTTTCTTCATGTTCAGCGGGGGCATCAGCAAGATCAGTTGGGAGTTCCTCACCCAGTTCCCCAAGAACGGGATGAAGGAGGGCGGAATCTTCCCGGCGATCGTGGGCACATTCTACCTAATGATCATCGTTATGTGCGTGTCTATACCAATAGGGGTGTTCTCGGCCGTCTACCTGGTCGAGTACCAGCCCTCCAGGACGTTCTCCAGGATATGGAGGATCGCGCTGCACAATCTCGCCGGTGTTCCGTCGGTGGTCTACGGTCTGCTGGGAGTTGGCCTGTTCGTCTACTTCCTGGACTTCGGCCTCAGCTTGGCAGCTGCGGGGTTGACCCTCAGCCTG
The DNA here is from genome assembly GCA_964594225.1 of uncultured Methanomassiliicoccales archaeon. GTDB lineage: Archaea > Thermoplasmatota > Thermoplasmata > Methanomassiliicoccales > JAAEEP01 > JAAEEP01. The sequence continues at coordinate 6,046 of CAZQLP010000064.1, read as the reverse complement.
CTTGTCATGCCCCTGGTCATCGCGGCATCTAGGGAGGCCATTCAAGCGGTTCCAGATTCGATCAGGGAGGCATCCCTTGCCCTCGGAGCAACGAAATGGCAGACCATACGCCATCACGTGCTCCCGTATTCCATATCCGGGATCATGACCGGCGTCATATTGTCGCTATCCAGGGCTGCTGGGGAGACTGCCCCCATTCTGCTTACGGGTGCCTGGTTCTACATGAGCACCCTTCCGGACTCCGTATTCGACAAGTTCATGGCTCTTCCATATCATATTTACATGATGTCCACCCAGATGGCGGACCTTGAGTCCGGAAGGGCGATCGCCTACGGAACGGCCGTGGTTCTACTACTGCTCATACTAGGGATGAACCTGGTCGCCATATTCATAAGGAAGAAATACAGAGAGAAGTACAGGTGGTAAGGATGAGTACAAAGATCGATGCGCGTAACCTTAACGTGTATTTCGGGGATAATCACGCGCTTCAGGATATCAATATTCAGATCGAGGAGAACATGGTGACGGCCATCATAGGCCCTTCGGGATGCGGCAAGTCCACCTTCGTTCGCAGCATCAACCGCATGAACGACGTCGTCCCCATCGCAAAGACCACTGGGGAGATCATCGTTGACGGGAATAATATCTTCGCCAAGGATGTGGATGTCGTGAACGTCAGGAAGAGGATCGGCATGGTGTTCCAGAAACCGAACCCCTTCCCAAAGTCCATCTACGAGAACATCGTCTTTGGACCGAAGATACACGGTATCAGGGACAAGGAAAAACTGAAAGAGCTGGTGGAGCACAGCCTCAGGCGGGCCGCCCTGTGGGACGAGATCAAGGACAGGCTCAGCGACTCCGCCTACGGCCTATCAGGGGGGCAGCAGCAGAGGCTTTGCATCGCCCGCACTCTGGCGGTCGATCCGGAGATAATACTGTTCGACGAGCCGTGCTCCGCCCTGGATCCCATAGCGACGGCGAAGATCGAGGATCTTATCGGGGACCTGAAGAAGGATTTCACCGTGGTCATCGTGACGCACAACATGCAGCAGGCGGCCAGGGTCGCGGATAAGACCGTCTTCTTCTACCTTGGAAAGCTGATCGAGTACGGAGATACGAAGAAGATTTTCGAGAATCCGGAGGAGGATCTGACCGAGCAGTATATCACAGGGAGGATGGGTTGATGAGCACCAGGAAGGTATTCACTGAGGAAATGAACGAGCTCGACAATCAGGTGACCCAGATGGCCAAGCTGGCCGTGGAGGCCATCGAGAAAGGGGTCAAGGCCTTCGTTGACATCGACGAGGGTCTCATGAGGGAGGTCGAAAGGCTCGACGAGGAGATCTATTGCTGGGACATCAGGATAGAGAAGCATTGTCTCGATCTCATTGCCCTTCACACTCCGGTGGCGGGCGACCTCAGGACGGTCTCCACATGCCTGAAGATGATCACCGATCTTAATAGGATCGGACGCTATGCACTGGACATCGCTGAGTTCACCGAACTCCTCGCCAACCAGAAGCACTTCAAGAGGATGGTCTCCATCCCCCACATGGCAGAGCTGGTCGTCGGAATGGTCAACCAGGCGGTGCAGAGCTACATCCATCGCAACGTGGACGAGGCCCAAGCCCTTTACGACAGGGATGACGAGGTCGATCACCTCTGGGAGAGTATCCTGAGGGAGACGCTCACTTACATGATCGAGAAACCCGAGAGGACCACGATAGGCACATACTACATCCTCGTTGCAAGGTGTTTGGAGCGCATCGCCGATCACTCAGTGAACATCGGGGAGAGGGTCGCGTACATGGTCGCTGGTAGGGGGATCAAGGCCAAGGATTGGAACCAGATCTGTGTTGACAACAACAGTAATTGAAAGGGTCACCCCCCCATCCTCCATGAGGGTACCCATATACGTTCTCAGAAAACCACCTCAATCAAAAACATTAAAGTAGTTTAGCATATTTCTTCTTTTACGGAGAATAAAAATCTCCGGAGGGATGCTGAATCACGGATGTCATGGAAGTGCAGATAGACCGAGAGGAGCTTTCCGACGAGTCCTGCCCGTTCTGCGGGGCCAGAACTGAGAAACTCTATCAGGATGACGAACTCGTCGCGCAACGCTGCATCCAGTGCGCCTACGCCGAATGGACCTCCTGATCTCCAATCAGGGTGTGAACGATACACAAACCCGGTTTGGATCCGGCTCCAAGCACCGCATTCACTTTGTCAGTTTGATTTTCCCCCGTCCTGAGAGATCGATATTCAGTTCAATAATTGGCTACTGGTAAGGTGTGTTATCAAGATCGTTCTCGACCCCGTTCTCTTTCGCCAACTTCTTCCACATCCTGTTCCCCATCCTGATAAAAAGAAACTTCGGCGCGATAGGCAGTTCCATCCTCTGCCTGGCCTGAACGGACACCCGCTTTCCCCTGGCCAGGTCCGACGCCGCGGTGTCGAGGGCCTTGACTATATTGCGGGCTATGCCTCCAAGGTCCTTTAGGGGCCTACCTCCGATGGCCATTCCTCCCCCCATGGCCAGGCCACCAAGCCATTCCATGTTCGCTTCCAGGGAGAACTGGCGGCATATGGCCAAAGCGGTTTCATTCTGCCCGGCCTCAGGAAACCCGGAGTTGATCATGGCCACGAACCCTTTTCGTTCATCGGAATCGGTACTCCGGTCGGCGATGATGCCCATCAGTCTGATATTCATCGCCGGGAGCGAATCCACGTAGAGCGGGAATGCCATGACCAGTAGGTCAGCATCGTCAAGTTCCTCTAGGAACTGTTCCGTTCTCTCATCCGATCTCAGCACCTCGCTCGTGAACCAGGTTGACGTCTTCAATCCGCGATTCTCCAGGTGCCCAATGAGATATGAGCCGAGTGAGTATGAGTTGCTTCTCATCCCTCTGGGGCTACCTATCAGTAGAATAACCCTCTTCGGAATCATGCGATCACCCCGATCGATTTTATGGCGGAGCCAATCCGCTCCCTAATCGAGTCCTCTCCCTCGGTCCTTGATATCACCTCGACGGAGAAAGATGGTGCATGCATGTTGATCGCATTCCTGACCACCAATCTCCTGAATATCTTCTCCTTCTCTTCATCCGGGGAGTCCAACACCCCGATCGCAATCAGCCTGGGGCACCTGTCGTATCTCTTTTTGTGATGGATCTCGCCATTCACCTTAACGAAGAGCGGGCTGATGTTCGGTATCGACCTGTCCACGGCCTTCTTGAGGTGGTAGGAATATCCACCGAAGATGATGGGTGTAATGTAGATCAGGAGATCCCTACCGACCATCTTGGCTGCCACCTCCCTTCCCGCATCATCGATGACGCAGATCCCCGGTGTCTTAATCCAGCATCCAAAGCATCCCATGCATCCCTTTATGTCAATCAGTTCAAGTTTCAGGGATTCAACCTCCCCGCCGCCTTCGATCAGATGACTCGATGCGAACGAGCTGATATCCTTGGCAAACTGGTCATGGGAGGTTGATCCGTCCAATATCAAGACCTTCATCGGGGGCACCCATTGAATCGTATACATTCATTGACCGAGATAAGGAATTTGCCACGAAATGGCTTTCTCTGCGAAAAGCGTTGATGAATCCCTCGATTTCTGATCGAGGCTCATATGCATCTATCGTTCATCATCAAGCGTGTTATGTCATGTACGCATCTAACTCACCCTTGATGATTTGAAAGAGATCTAAGATTGCCTTTGGTAATGTACTGGATTGCATGAGATTACCACATATTGAATGAGGACAGTATCTTGATTTAGGGGTCTGAAACTGCTCTAACGCAGCGAGTTGACACCGCCTGACCCGGCGTTGAAGGCCTCGTAGCCCTCACGTTCTCGAAGTCATCGAATCAACAATCATCTGGGATGGAGTTGAGTCGTGAATGGGAATGAAAGACATATTCTTCCCCGAGGTTGACATTCGTATCGAATTATGCGGTCCATGAAGCGAATATTGCACTTGTTTTGCTCAACAATCCATGAGTTTATCAACAAGTCTATATATGAACATCTCGATAATTCTTCTCACTCAACGGAGTTTAGGGGGTTCGTCGACATGGTTGTCACATCAGATACGATCAAGGAGAGATCTTACGAAGAGCTTATCGATCCAACATGTCCTAATTGCCGACAGACAATACCCTGGGACACGGACGTCTGCCCTCATTGTGGATGGCAGATCAAGAAGGGTGTACCCGCCGAAGCACCCAAGCTTGCCGTTCCCACGGTGAAGAAGGGGATAAAGAAAGGCAATGTACTGGCAGCGGCATCGGTGATCATACTGGGATTGCTGGGTTTGGGCTCTGTGGAGTACTTCCCGCCTGCGACGCTCATCTGCTTGCTGATGATAGTGGTCATTATTACCCAGGCGGCCGCTCCAGCGGAGTAAACTCGGCAGAAGGGTCACGGGGATATCTCTCCATTATCCTCTTATCGCCTCAACTTGGTTCAGGCTCTCCTTCTAGAAAATATTCCATTTGGTCATTGTCGGAGATATGGGAATGAGGTCACGGATCAGCTCCTGTTCTCGATGGGTACGAACTCGCGCCCAGTTTCCCCGCAGTACTCGCCGACGTACTTGGCCTTCGGCCTGTAAAGCACCGGTTTGACCGGGGGCTCAGGGTATTTCTCCTCCAGGAAGTGGGCTACCCATCCCGCCGTCCTGGAGACGGCGAATACCGGTGCGAACAGTACTGGATGTATGCTCAAGGAGTAGTACAGCGCCCCGCTGTAGAGGTCGATGTTGGGATAAAAATCACGCCCTTTCCTTTCCCTCAGTTCTTCATGGGCCACCTCAGCCATCCTTCGACTCATCTCCAGCCACTTACCGCCTTTCCTTGGAAGTTTGTCCAACATGGTCTGGATTATCCTGGCCCTGGGATCCATGGTCCTGTACACCGCGTGCCCGATGCCGGCGATTCTCTCCCCCTTGTCCAGCTTGCTCCTCACCCAGTGATCGACTTTCTCCAGCTCCCTGATCTCCGTCAGGTTCCTCATGACCTTCTCGTTCGCCCCCCCATGCAGGTTGCCCGACAGTGACCCGATGGCACCCGAGACGGCGGAGAAGATGTCCGCTCCCGTGGACGCTATCACCCTGGCGGTGAAGGTGGAGGCGTTGAACGAATGTTCGGCATGCAGGATCATAGCGGCATCGAATAATCTTGCCAGTTGGGGTTCGGGTGCCGTACCGGTCAGCATGTGGAGGAAGCTTGCTGCGTGACTGAGCTTGGGGTCGGGTTCCACTACGGGAAGGTTGTTCTTCATGCGGTACCACACCGCGACCAGCGAGGGCATCTTGGCGATTATGGATATGCCCTGCTGAATGTCCAGCTCCCTGGTGCCCTGCTCCCTGTAGAGTATGAGGTCCCCCATAACGGCCACGGCTGACTGCAGCACGTCCATGGTCCAGGCGCTCTTGGGGTAGTTCTCCAGCATCGAGAGGAGCTTCCCGGGCAGGGCCCTCCTCTCCGCCAGCGTATGGGTGAAGTTCCTAAGTTCCTTCCCACTGGGCAATCTGTTGTAGATCAGCAGGTAGGCAATCTCCTCGTAGGTCGAGTTGAGCGCCATATCCTCTATGTTGTAACCACGGTAGAACAACTGTCCCTTCCTCCCATCCACCAGGCAGATCCTGGTTGTGGCGGCGGTGACCCCTCTGAGTCCCTTGTTCTCCAGTCCATAACCCTCTTCCAATTCCAGCACTGCTCCTCTTCAAGAAATGATCTTTCATCTCATACTATGGCGACATTGGAGTAATACCTTTCGATTGAGCCCATCATACCTGGATGATCGTTACAGCGATGGAGGCGTACTGGGGAGGTGTATCCCAGAGCAAATATCCCTCGCCAGGACCGCGTTGGAGAAGTTGGGACATCAATGTACCTGTTGGGGTCAGCACCTAGCTATAACTCCTGTGGAGTTTGGGTTGTATACTCATTTTACTCCTCTTTTTCAAAATTTTCTTTGCTTACTCCACAGATTGGGCATACCCAATCATCAGGAATGTCTTCAAATTTTGTTCCCG
>CAZQLP010000063.1:0-8340 GCA_964594225.1 uncultured Methanomassiliicoccales archaeon | reverse complement strand
ACGAGAGACCGGGTTTTATCGACGCGCTCACGATCCGGGAGGAAGGTATGGATGGCGCGGTGAGGAGGGCCTTGAAGGTGCTTGACAAGGAGAGAATATACCTCACCATCGACATCGATGGAATCGACCCCGCGTTCGCCCCGGGAACAGGCACGCCGGAACCCTTCGGGATCAGCGACATGGATGCAAAGAGATGCATAGACATCCTAGCCCCACACCTGGTGGGATTCGATGTGGTGGAGGTCTGCCCCCCCTGCGATTACGGTAACACGGCCGCCCTCGCCGCTAGGCTGGTAAGGGAGGTCATCGCCACCGTGTGGAAGACCAGATAGGGGATGGTGAAGCGTTGAACCTAGCCCCTCTGGTCTCTGCATTCGTTCTCATTCTGATCACCGAGTTGGGGGACAAGACCATGTTCGCGGTCCTGACCATGTCGTCCAGGCATTCCAGGGTCGAGGTGCTGGCGGGAGCCCTGGGAGCCCTGGCCTCGATGACCGTCCTTGGGGTCCTGATGGGGGAGGTGATCTTCCAGTTCGTGGCACGGTTCTGGCTGGAGATCGGGGCCGCTGCCCTGTTCTTGGGATTCGGTGCCTACACCCTGCTGACCAGGGGGAAAATGGATGAGGGCGGTCTTAGGTTCCAGCAGTTCGGGGGTTCGATCACCACCTTCGGAATGGTGGCATTGATGGAGCTTGGGGACAAGAGCCAGATCTCGATCATCGCATTGGCGGCAGAATCGGGCGAGGCTGGGATGGTATTCCTGGGAACGATGATTGCGTTCGCCATCATCACCACCGCCATGGTGCTGATCGGCGATCAGCTAGGGAAAAGGATCTCGCAGGAGCACATCAGAATTGGGAGTGGGGTAGTATTCATCATCTTCGGCCTTGTATTCCTGATCCAGGCCCTTCTATCCTGACCTGTCCGAGAGGAGGTCCCTGACCAGCCTCTCGTATCTCTCCCCACGATTCGAGGCCGAACCCTCGGTCCTTCCCTCCGAGTAGATCCTAATTATCGATTCCGTGCCCGATGGTCGGATCAGGGTCCAACCATCATCGAAGTAGACCTTTACCCCGTCGGTCGTGTCCACTCTCATTTCCTTCTGCTGAGAGGCCACCGCCTCGAGTACACCCTGCTTACGGTCGTTGGGACAGGATACCTTCCTCTTGTCAAGATGGTAGACGGGAACATCCTTGACAAGCTCGGACAAGGGACCGTGCTTGGCCACTATCTCCAACATCTTGGCGACGGTCATGGCCGCGTCCCGGCAGTACTGGTGCTCCGGGAAGATCAGTCCCCCGTTCTCCTCCCCTCCGAAGACGGCACCGACCTCGATCATCTTCCTCGCCACTACCGGAGAGCCGACCCTGGTGTAGAGAATCTCGCCACCCTCCTCTCTCACAACATCCTCGACGCAAGACGAGGAGGAGATAGGGGTGACCACGATCCCCCTCTTCTCCCTCACAGCGAACCTGGCCAAGATGGAGAGGCTCTTGTCCCCAAACAGATAGTTGCCCTTCTCGTCCACGAATATCGCCCGGTCAGCATCGCCGTCCTGGGCTATGCCCATGTCCGCATCGGTCTCCCTCACCAGGGAGATCAGATCGCCAAGGTGATCGGGGGTTGGTTCGCTCGGATGACCCGGAAAGGTGCCCTGTGGGTTGCAGTTCAGGGTCACGGCCCTGACACCGAGAGAATCGAGAAAGTCTGGGGCGAAGAGCGATCCGGCACCATTGGCACAGTCCAACACGACGGACATGTCCGCCTTCCTGATGGCCTTCAGGTCGACCAGGGACCTGATGGCTGCGGCGTAGGGCTCGATTGCGTTCTTCGGGGGAAGGTGAGAACCGATCTCCCTCCAGTCCCTGTGGGAGAAGTTCCTGCTGAAGTAGATGGATTCGATTCTCTCCTCCCTGCTCCTGGGCATCTCCGTGCCGTCCGCGTCGATGCACTTGATGCCGTTGAATTCAGGGGGATTGTGGGAGGCGGTTATCATTACCCCTCCAGATACGGGATTGGACTTGACGAAGTATTGCAGTGCGGGTGTCGGAATGATTCCCAGATCGATCACATCCGCACCTGAGGCCATCAGCCCGCAGGACACCGCGCTCTTGAGCATCTGCCCCGAGGTCCTGGTGTCGGTGGCTATGGCCACCTCTCCTGACATGAACTCACCGATGGACCTGCCCAGGTCCATCGCGAACTGCACGTTCATGTCCTCGTTGACGACACCTCTCACTCCATTCGTACCAAACAATCTATCCTGCATCTGTGCACCTACCGCCGGTACATCTCCGCAGTAACAAAAATATGTATGGTATCCGCCGCATCCTTGCAACTATCGGCCGAGTTCTCCATGCCGTGCAGCAGATCCCTCATGAGGAATATCGCCCGGACGTCCATTTCGGAGAGCAGTATTTCCTTCTTGGTACTGAAGTACAGTTCATCCAGGATGTGTTCCAGTTCCTCCACCCGGCGCCAATTCGCCAGTACGACATCCTGGTCCTTGCCAAGGTTCTCAACCCCCCCCTTCAGATGATATGCGAGATCCTTGAGCGTGACAGACATCTCCCGGTAACCTGACCAGAGAGTGGCGGGCACCATGACCTTGGCCTCGATGATCAGACTGAGGTTCATGGCCGCCTCTTTCGCCCAGTCAGCACCGTGATCCATCCTGCGGACCAAGTGAAGCAGGTCCTCCCTCTGCCGGGATGAGAGATCGCCCTTGCTGAGTTCCTCGCTTATTGACTCCTCGAGGTTATCGGCCGCCTTCTCGGAGAGAAGCACCCTCTGAATGGCCTCGTAGGCCATCTCAGTAGCACCCTGGATTATGGAGGATATGGCACGATCGAGCTCAGAGATCGTATCGAAAACCTTCAGGGCATGCTTTCTGAGCTGCCTCATCACCACTGATTCCCTACGTTTTCCGAACCAGTCCATCAGGGACTTTCCGTCACTCAAGCTTGATCGCCTCCATCACACCCTCTTCCGGAGCACCGAAAAGGACTGCCATCGTTCCGTTTATGCGAAGCCATACGTCATCACCTTCCCTATAACCTTTTTCTTGTTTGATAGGAATGTTGAATTCAAGAGTGTCGTCTCCCTCTGTCTTCGTTACCACCCGGAGGTAGGTGCCCATGAATATGGTTCTTGAGACCTTTGCGGGGATGCCGGTTTCAGATGGGTACACGTTCTCTGGCCTCACCGAGATCACCACGGCATCCCCCTGGTTGACGCCTCCCCTCATCAGTTTCACAATGGATCCATCCCTCAGCTTGACGGAGGTGAGCTCACCCACTTCCACCACCCTGCCTTCGAGCAGATTCGTCTCTCCGATGAAGTTCGCGGCGAACAGCGTACCTGGTTCCTTGTACATTATCTCCGGTGAGTTGATCTCTACAATTCTCCCATTCCTCATGAGCACTATTCTATCGGAGATGGATATCGCCTCCTCCTGATCGTGGGTAACGTGAATGACGGTCAGATGAAGATCCTTTGCCAGTCTCCTCAGCTCATATCGGAGGTCCATCTTGACCCTGGCATCGAGGGCGGAGAGAGGTTCATCGAGGAGGAGCAGCTTGGAGCCTGACGCAAGCGCTCTGGAGAGCGATACCTTCTGCTGTTCTCCTCCAGCCAGTTCGGATGGGAACATGCCCATTCTGTCCAGGAGATTCACCATACCTAGATAGCGTCTGGGCACCTCCTTGATGTACTTCTTGCCCAGCACCTTCACTCTTGGACCATAGGAGACATTCTCAAGGATATTGAGGTGGGGGAACAGTGCGATGTTCTGGAATACGTATCCAAGGTCCCGCTCCTCTATGGGCACCCCCCTCATATCCTTCCCATCGATGGCAATCGTCCCCCTGGTGAGATTCCAGATTCCAGCTATCATCTTGATCAGGGTGGTCTTTCCACATCCCGACGGTCCGAGTATCGTGACGTACTCCCCGTCCCTTACGGTGAGATCCACTCCGGTCACGGCCACCACTGACCCGAACCTCTTCTCCACACCCTTCAACCTGACCTCTGGCATCTACTCCACCTTGAGCTCCTCTTCAAGACCCTCTTCAGGATAGGGGAAAACACTCGCTTCCCGGGGGTCCCATGAAATGTGCACCCTGTCACCCACCTTGAACTCCTTCGACTTCCTCGGCGGTATCTTGCAGGCGAACCTCCCTAGATCATCGACCTGCACGTCGATGTGGACGGACCGTCCTTCGAAAAGCATTCTTTCTATCTCCCCCTCAAGGTAACCCTCCTCCTCCAATGATATGATGGTTTGGGCTATCTTCACTCCAATCACCGCAGGCTCCCCGACCCCAAGGCAACTGCTTCGACCCGGGAAGATCCTTCCCATTCGATCCTCGAGCGCTGTCTGCTCTCCCGATTCCTTCAGGTATCCGAATACAAAGTTGGACTGCCCCAGGAAATTCGCCACGAATGGCACGGTCGGGTTATCGAAGACCTCTCGCGGTGTTCCCACCTGGACGATCCTTCCCTTTCGTATCACCGCTATCCTGTCGGCCATCACCAGGGCCTCATCCTGGTCATGTGTCACATGGATGGTGGTGATTCCCAGGGATTTGGACAGCGACCTCAGTTCCTGCCTGAGGTCGATCCTTAGCCTCGCGTCCAGTGCTCTCAGGGGTTCGTCCAGGAGAAGTACTTCCGCCCCGGAGGCAAGCGCCCTGGCCAGGGCGTTCCTCTGCTGCATCCCTCCCGAAAGCTCGTTGGGGTATGCGTCAGCCCTCTTGGTGAGCCTGACCATGTCCATCATGCTGGACACGGATTTATCGATCTCCCTCTTGCCCCAGTTCTTGATATCCGGGCCGAATGATATGTTCTCCCTGACCGTCATGTGTGGAAAGAGGGAATAATCCTGGGAGAGCATTGCCGCCTTCCTCTCCTCGGGCTCCAATATGGTGATGTCCTCATCGTCGAAGAACACCTTTCCAGCCGCAGGAAGAGTCAGTCCACATAAGGCCCTGAGTGTGGTCGTCTTCCCTGCACCGGTCGGCCCAAGGAGGCAGAGGTACTCACCATCGTGAACCTCCAGATCCAATGTGTCCAAGGCCCTCTTCTTGCCGTAGGCAACGGTTATCCCTTCCAGGCGGATATGAGGCATCAGGCAACCCTCCTCTTAGCGGTGAAATACCTGAGCAGGAGCATGGCCAAGTAGGACACGAATATCAGCACGATGCAGGCCATGGCGGCCTGGTGGAATGATCCCTCCTTGACGAGATTCACGATATAAACCGGCACGGTCTTGGCTTCGCTCACGACTGCCAGAGTGGCCCCTGTCTCTCCCAAACTGCGGGTGAACGCCATTATCGAGCCCGCCAGTATCGAGCTCTTGATGAGAGGGTAGAGCACCCTCCTGAAGGCTTGAAGGGGTTTCGCCCCAAGGGTGCGGGCGGTTTCCTCGTAGGAGACATTTATCTCCTCCACCGCACCTGCCACATTCCGAACCACGAGTGGGTATGTGAATGCCACGTGGGCTAGTACAATAAGAAGGAAGGGGATCGCGGGGATCGCGCCCTGATCAGTCCAGAATAGTCCGAGGGAGAAACCAAGGGCCGCGGTGGGCACTATCAGGGGAACGTTCACCAAGACATCCAGCGCGTTCGCTATCCTCCCGGTCCCGTTCCTTGCGATGTAGAGAGCGAGGGGGATGCCCAGGGCAAGGTCGATCACCGTGACTATGCCGGCCACCAGGAATGAATATCCCAGACTCTCCATGAAAAGAGACCAGTCCCCGGCCTGCGGTGAGGCGGCCAAGACGTAGCTGAATATGAAGAAGGACGGTATTAGGACGAATATCACAAGGAAGAGTGTGGCCCCTCCATCCTTTATCCGGGGAAAGATTCCCCTGCTGAACAGCTTCTCAGGTCCGGGAAATACCCGCCTGAGGGGGATGTGTACCTTCATGACGACCAGCTTGATGATCACGAGAAGCACGAGTGCCAGCACTATGAGCAGGATGCTCACGAAGGCAATGGCTGGTACCAGCTCTGGATTTGTTTCGGACATCGCCTTCCACGTGCCTATCAGCGTGGGACCGGTGAAGAAACCCTCCGCGCCCACCATGGTGGAGAGGGCGATCATGGTCCCCCCGGTCTCGCTAAGGCTCCTGGCGAAGCAGAGGATCACACCGGTGACCAACCCTGCCCGGAACAGAGGAAGGGTGATGGTCCTTACCGCCGTCAGCTTACTAGCACCGAGGGTCTGTCCGGCGATCTCGTAGTTCTCATCTATGGTCTGCAGGATCGCGGAGAGAGATCTGACCATGTAGGGATAGGAGAACACGATGTGCAGGAGGATGATGAGGAGCATGGGGGAGGTGATGGCCCCCACGGCGAACCACGGGGCCTCCACGGATGGAGGCGTTACCGCCCAGAAAATCGCAATCGAGAATCCAAGCGCGGCGGTGGGTACCGCCAGGGGCATGTCGATGAGGGTGTCCAGGTACTTCTTGCCCCTGAACTGCTTCCTCACCATCAGCCAGGCCATTGGGAGTCCCACGATGAAATCCACGATGGTCACGATCGTGGCTATCTCAAATGAGACCAGTATGGCATTGACGATGATATCCATCGTCTCCTTGTCGCTTAGAACGTACTCCTGTATATCCCCCCAACCAGTGAAAACGTAGGACAGTACGTAGATTGTGGGAATGATTACGAAGAACAGAAAGAAGATTATGACGAAGGTTTTCCAGCCCTTTCGGAAGGACCTTCCGGACACTACTCCCAGGAATGAGTCTGAAAGAGTCATCTCGGCCGTCGCCTCGCTCCTTTTAAGGGTAATCAATCAGTCAATAAAACGGTTCCTATTTACCATTGGATGTATGTAGGTTACAAGATGGCGATATCCTGAACTCATCTCGCAAGGATGGTGTCTATCACCCGCTCCCCTTCCTCCAATTCGATGCCAGGACCGATGATCGAGTTGAGAACGATGGATCCTCTTCCGATTCTTGTCCCACTTAGGATCATGCTAGACCTCACCTCGCTACCAGGCTCAATGATCACTTCATCCTCCGCGTACACGAAGGGACCGATACGACACTCGGAGATCGCCGCCCCCCTGATATGATTGGGCTGGATCATCTCCACCCCTCCCATCAGATCGCAGTCGCCAACGTTGTCCCCGTGCAGCTCGAGCAGGATCCTCTGCGCCAGGAGGAAGTCCTCCCGGGTCCCGCAATCGACCCAGAAACCGTGGAATTTGAATCCGTAGAGCCCGCGGTCAAGCACCATGGGAAAGACCTCACGCTCGATGGACACCTTTCCCTCCCCGATGTGGTCCAGTATCTCCGGCTCGAAGACATATATGCCGGCGTTGATGAGGTCGGACCTCGCCTCCTCCCGGGAGGGTTTCTCCTGGAAATCAATGATCCTTCCCTCTTCCAGCTGCACGACGCCGAAGGCGCTGGGATCGTCCACACGCCACAGTGAGAGGGTGCCTATTCCGCCCGATTCCCGGTGGAAGCTCACCAGCTGTTCCATGTCCACGGAGGACACAATGTCCCCGTTGAAGGCCAGGAAGCTCTCGTCCAGGTACCGGGAGAGGTTCTTGATCGCCCCCCCGGTCCCTAGGGGTTTGGTCTCCTCCACCAGAACCACCTCCATCCCCACATCGTGGGTCTGGAAGTACTCTTCCAGCTGATCCCTCTTGTAGTTAACGGCGAGGATCACCTGGTCCACCTGACGGGGCAGGGAGTCTATGATGTGCAGTACAAGAGGCTTTCCAAGAAGCGGTATCATGGATTTGGGCATCTGATAAGTCAGCGGCCGCAGCCGGGTACCGAATCCACCCGCAAGTATCGCTGCCTTCATCGACTACACCAGAATGGGATTGAGAACGGGACAGGTGATCACTGGGGTGAGATACTCACCACGTTGTTGCCCCTGAGGACCACCACACCCAGTCGGCGGGTCTGCTCCGAGGTCCTCTCCTCCGTGTCCTCAATGACCATGTTCATGTAATCGTCGTATCCTACCAGCTTTCCCTCGAGGACCCTGTTGTCCTTCAGGAGGAGAGAGATCTTCTTATCCAATGATTTCTCGAGCAACGCCAGTGGCATCACCATGTTATCACTTCCAAGGGATTGTGGGTACCGCATTTAAACCTTTCCTTTATCAGTGCTCTATGAGAGCTTGAGTACAGTGCAAGAAGGATATGCCATCTGATTACCAGTCGATATTCGACAGGCCTCTGAACACCAACTCCTTGTGATTCATCTGGTTTTCCTGAAGGGGATATCCTCCCTCATGGCTCTTTTCATGACGGATAACAATACATTCGCAGCGGGTACATAGTGTAGAGAAAGAATAC
>CAZQLP010000062.1:0-8608 GCA_964594225.1 uncultured Methanomassiliicoccales archaeon | reverse complement strand
AAGAAGATCTCGGGACGCGGGTGACTCTCGCTGGATGGGTGAGGTTCGCACGTGACCACGGGGGCGTTCTATTCTTCGACCTCGCCGATGCTTACGGGTCCTCACAGGTCGTGCTTGACCCGGAATCGTTGAAGAATGGCCTGGATCTCGTTGTCCTGATGGACACGCTTGACTCCTTCGGCAGGGAGTATGTGATTCAGATCACGGGCACGGTCCGGAACCGCGTAGAGGGGACAGAGGACAATCGGAATCCTACCGGCAAGGTTGAGGTTCTCATAGACGATGGTAGGCTTCTGAACTCGACCCGGGCACTGCCCTTTGAGGTGGCCGAACAGAAGAACTCGCTCCTGCCCGGGGAGGATCTCAGGCTGAGGTACAGGTACCTCGACCTCCGGAGAGGAAAGATGCAGGCAAACCTCAGGTTCAGGCACTCACTCCTATCTGCCGCCAGGGAGGCCTTCAACGACATGGGCTTTGTGGAGGTGGAGACACCCATGCTCACCCGGAGCACCCCGGAGGGTGCCAGGGACTTCATCGTGCCTTCAAGGACGATTCCGGGCGACTTCTATGCCCTTCCCCAGTCCCCCCAGCTGTACAAGCAGATGCTGATGGTGGGTGGGGTTGACCGCTACTACCAGGTCGCCAGATGCTTTAGGGATGAGGACTCCAGGGCCGACCGCCAGCCGGAATTCACCCAGCTGGACATGGAGATGGCCTTCGCGGGGGAGACGGATGTCCAGGTTGTGGTGGAGGAGATGCTCGCTCATGTCTGGATGAGGCTGTACGGGAAGGAGCTCCCCACGCCGTTCCCCCGAATCCCCTTCGACGAGGCCGTCTCCAGGTACGGCAGCGACGCCCCGGACATAAGGTACGGTTTGGAGCTGAACGAGGTGACCGATATAGTGAGGGATGCCTCCTATGACATCTTCCAGCGTGTCCTGAGGAAGAAAGGGAACGTGATCTGCGTCAACCTAAAGAGCTCCCTGGTCCGCGAACCGGCGGATGGTGAGGAGAACATCGGCCGAAGGGAGATCGACAGGCTCATCGAATGGGCCAAGTCCCAGGACATGGGAGGGCTTACCTGGATGCGGGTCACCGAGGACGGATTGAGCTCCAACATCGTGAAGTATTTCACGGATGATGTGCGGGAGAGGCTGATCGAGGCGACCGATGCCCGGCCGGGAGACCTTATCCTCTGCCTGGCGGGACCAAGGACGCAGACCTTCAAGGCCGGTGGTGCGCTGAGGGCGAAGCTGGCCGATGACCTGGGGCTAATCGACCCGGATGATCACAGGTTCGTCTGGGTGATCAACTGTCCGCTTTTCAAGGTGGATCCGGTGACGGGCGCGCTGGAGGCATTCCATCACCCGTTCGTGTACCCGGTGGATGGGAAGGTGGAAGGTGAACCCGCTTCCATGCAGGGGGCGTCTTACGACCTCTGTCTCGACGGGGCGGAGATCGGTTCTGGATCGTTAAGGAACCACAACGCCGGGGTACAGAGGCGCATATTCAAGCTGCTGGGGATGTCTGAGGAGAAGATCGAGAACGACTTTGGATTCTTCCTAGAAGCCTTGGAGTACGGGGCCCCGCCCCACGGGGGCATAGCTCTGGGTGTGGATAGGCTCGTCTCGCTGCTTCTGGGATGCGAGAACATCAGGGAGGTCATCGCCTTCCCCAAGAACAAGAAGTTCCAATCGCCTGTGGACGGCTCCCCCACGCCGGTCGAGGAGGCGAGACTGGCTGAGCTCCAGCTGGTCTCCCTTGTGGAGGATGACACGAAGTTCATGGAGGAGCTCGATCCAAAGGATCTCGAGGAAACGGAGTGAGTTGCCTTCAGACCCTCTTTCTCAACTCCTTGTTCACAGCCTCCACCACATCAGAGGATGAGTATTTTCCCTTGACCGAGCGCATTACCTTACCGATCAGGAAGTTGGCGGCCTTCCTGTTCTCTCTAAAATCATCCATTATGGAGGGGTTCTGATCGATGAGTCCGGAGACAAGCTCCGTCAAATCCGCCGGTGCCTCAGATACAGTCATTTTCATCTCCTCCCCGAACAGCGAATCCAACCTCCTTCTGGCCTCGATATCCGTGATGTCACCTGAGGCGAAGTCCTCAAGGATGTCGGAGATGGTCATGGAAAGAGAATCGAAGTCGTCCTCCAGCATCCCCGACCTGGAGGATATCGGCCCGGTCACCCATGGCAACACCACATCGACCGGAATGTTGCGTGTCAGCTCCTCCGTCAGGTCCGCGAGCACCTCCGAGGTCAGGACGATTTGTCTGGCGGTCTCCGGGGGTATGCCTAATTCATCAGACATTCTTCTGGCCCTTACTAGGGGAGTTTCCCTTACCTCCAACCCCTCGAGCATCTCCCTCAGGTGGAATATCCCCAGGTCCGGTTCCCCGATGTACCCGTAGTCCTCCTCTGACTCCTTCTTCCTGGCGGCGATGGTGACCTTCCTCTCCTCGTCGAACCTCCTGGTCTCCCTCAACACATTCTTGCCGGCCTTGAGCAGTCGGGTCTGTCTAACGACCTCGAACTTCAGCCCCCTCTCCATGTTCTTGAGTCCCTGGATGTTCTTGATCTCCACCCTCTCCTTACCCACAGAGATGTTGGCGTCCACCCTGACATTCTGGTCATCGTTCGACCTCAGACCAACCAGCCCTCTCAGCTCGATGAGCAGGACGGACATGAACTCTCTCGCTTCTGAGGGGGTCCTGAAATCCGGTTCGGTGACGATCTCTACCAGGGGTATCCCGCTCCGGTTGTAGTCGATCAGAGATACCTCGTCCCCCAACCTCCCCACGCGCTTGATCCTTCCTGGATCCTCCTCGAGGTGGACCCTGGTTATCCTGATGGTCCTACCATTGAACGTGAATGAGCCCCCCTCCCCGATGGGCGAATCGTACTGGGTGATCTGGAAGTGCTTGGGGAGGTCTGGGTAGAAGTAGGATTTCCTTGAGAACCAGGTGACATTCGGGATCTCGCATTCCAGAAACCTGGCAATGGAGAGCCCGAGCTCGATGGCCCTCCTGTTCACCCTCGGTCTCGAGCCAGGGAATCCCAGGCAGGTGGGGCATATGGAACTGTTCGGCCCCTCGGCGGATGTGGGACATGAGCAGAACATCTTGGACCGAGTGGGCAGCTGTAGGTGTACCTCCAAACCGATCTTCACAGCCCCACCTCCGGCCATTCAGGTTTGAATCTTTCCTCCCAGCCCAGCATGATCCCAATGAGACGCCCCTCCTCCCAGTGCGGGGCCACGACCTGAATCCCCACCGGCATTCCGTTGATGTAGCCGGAGGGCATTGAGACATGGGGGAGGCCGCAGAGGTTGGGCGGGACCGTCAGGAAGTCCGCCTTGTACATGTCCAGGGGGCTCATTCCCTCGATCTCCCGAAACCTCGGGGCAACGAAGGGCATGGTCGGCGTCACCACCAGATCATGGTTCTCGAACACCTTCCTGTACTCATCCGTCACCAGGGACCTCACCTGGAGAGCCTTCATGTAGTATCTGTCCCTGAATCCTACCATTCGGGAGAAGGTGCCCAGTAGTATCCTCCTCTTGGCCTCCTTGCCGAAGTCTCTGGATCTCACCTCAGAGAAGAAGTCGTTGAAGTGGCTTGTGAAGTTCTTATTCGGGGTGCCGAAACGCATCCCGCCGTACCTGGCGAGATTGGTCGAGGATTCAGATGTTGCCAGGATGTAGTAGGCGGGAAGGGCGAAGCGCAGGGATGGCATGCTCACCTCATCCACCTCCATTCCCAAGGACCGCAGCGCATCCAAGCTCTCCATGAACGATGATGCGACATCGCTGTCAAGGTTCTCCACCGTCCCCTTGGGTACGGCCACCCGTCTCGCATCGCGCCTCGCCAAATCCAGCTCGGGCTGGCAGCAGGAGGTAGGGTCCATGGGGTCCTTACCGGAGATGATGGGAAGATACTCGGCCACCTGCTTGGCCGATCTTGATAGCAGGCCAATCTTATCCAGGGAGTTGGCGTAGTCCACCAGTCCGTACCTCGAAACCCTCCCGTATGTGGGGGTGAGGCCGTACACCCCACAGAACGCGGCGGGACAGGCTATGGACCCACCGGTTGACTCCCCCAGGGCCAGGTGCCCCTCGAGAAGGCAGGCGGCCGCGGACGAACCTCCGCTGGATCCACCGCAGCATCTCTCAGTGTCGTATGGGTTCTTGGGCAGGCCGTAGGCGCAGTTGGTCGAGAAAGTGCCGAAGCCGAACTCGTCCATGTTGTCCTTGGCCACCAGGACACCCCCCGCTTCCTTCAGTCTTCTCACCGAGGTGGCGTCGAAAGGGGGCTTGTATCCATCAAGTATCCTCGATCCCGCCCTGGTATGGAGTTCCAACGAGCAGATATTGTCCTTGGCGGAGAAGTGAAAGCCATCCTCTGGCATTGACCAATCATCCGGGTCGACGATCTCCGAGAATACCTGATATCGCTGGTTCAGCCTCTTCAGCTCCCGGATGAAAGTATCTTCGGTCACGCCAGCCTCGGCCCCCTCACCCAGTCCCTATAGGTGTCCATCTTCTCCCTCAGCTCCTCAGCGTCTATCTCCATCGAGGGCTCATCCTCCCTGAGGACGTCCTCCACCGGAACCGGATTGAAGGTCTCTTCCCCGCCTGAGGGTGCCTCGTCCAGCATTGACAGGTACTCCAGTATCTCCTCCAGGTCTCCTGAGAATTCCTCCAGCTCCTGCTGGGTAAGCTCCAACCTGGCGATCCTCGCCACCTTTCTCACGATTTCAAGGTCCATGTTCCTCACCGATCTCGTTCCCCCGGTCCCGGAACGATCGGACAGAGCCCTCGATTAACCGCTGGGAATATATAACTGTTCATCGCCTCTCCCACCCGAACCGATACTGGGTATTGTCTTTGAGACCGTGATAAGAATCTTTATGACCTAGACGTGGCTTACTCCAGACTAGGTGCATTGATGGAAGGCAGTCAGAAGTTGGTCGAACAGGGATATCAGCTTCTCAGTCAGGGCGAGTGCAAGAAGGCGCTCTCCAAGTTCGAGAAGGTTATCAAGGAGGATCCCGGCAATGCAGAGGCATACTTCGGGAAAGCGGAGGCTGGCATGTTGGTCCCCAAGGTGACATCCGATGATGTCCTTGCGGCCTACAAGAAGGCTATTGAGCTGGATCCGGAGAATGCGTACTACCACAGTTCCATGGGAGCTTTCTGCGTTGACGAGGGAAGGTTCAACGATGCTGAGCAGGCTTACAACAAGGCGGCCGATATCGATACTGACAACGCATCCAACTACTACTCGGAGTTCGCTGTGGCTTATTATCAGAGGGCTCCGGAGGTCCACGAGCAGCTCCTGGATGAACAGGGGATCGAGATCATCAAGCGAAAGGCCCTTCAGTACATGCTCAAGTCATTGAGAATGACCGTGGAAGAGGCAAAGGAACTCCTTGACTGATCCTCAGGATAACCCACGCGACCCTTTTCGGTCCGGTGGAACCCTGCCCCGGCAATAATGGCATAGCCCAGTCTCCCTGTCGTAGTGCTCCGGGCAGACCGGCCTCCCGCACATGGGGCAGGTGTAGTACGCCGGCCTTCCGCATATGCTGCAGAGACCCAGCTTCCTCATCTCCTCACCTTTTGATCCTCATCTCTTGGAGGGCTTGGCAAAACAGTATAAGGTCTGGAGATCCTAATAAACGCTCGGATTCCAGAAGGTCGGAATGATGGAGATAGGTGATGAACCCATATCCAGCATTATGAACCGCAGCGTCGAGGTGATTCAGGAGGACTCCCCCATAGATGACATACTCCATGGATGCTTTGACAGGAAGACCAGCCCCACTATCATGGGAATGAGGGTGATGAACGGATCGCCCTCCTGCTTTATTGCCACCGAGGACAGCACCGCCAGCAGCATTATCCCGACAATGTCATCAAGTATCGCGGCCCCCACGATGGTGTAGCCCACCGTGCTGTTCAGCCTCTTCATCTCGATCAGGGTCCTGACCACGATGCCGATGGAGGTGGCCGAGAGAACTATGCCCATGAACAGCATCTGCTCAGGATCAAGCGAGAAGAGAATGCCACCAGGACCCCCAGTACGAACGGGAGAATGACCCCAGCCACGGCCGTGGCGGCCGACACCCGCTTCGCCTTGGAGAAGCTTCTCAGGTTTATCTCCGCCCCACTTATGAAAAGCAGGGCGATTATCCCCAGGTCGGCGAAGAGCGATATCGTGTCATCGAAGTGGACGAGCCCGAAAACCGTGGGTCCAAGGATGATCCCGGCGGCGATCCCCCGATCATCGATGGGTACCCGAGACGCTCCGCAACCTCGCCCAGCGCCTTGGCCAGCATCAGTATGGCCATCAGGCCCATGATGACATCCACACATTTTTAATGGTAGGCAACGAATAAAAAACCTTGGCGTCACACGCAGCGAAGTGGAAACCGCCTAGCTGTCAGAGCAACCCCAGCCATCTCAACCCTTCCACCACGCCCTCCGCATAAGGCCTCTCCGCCACGTAGTCCGCGGCCTCCTTGGCAGCGGGGGAGGCATTCGCCACGGCTATCCCGCTGCCGCAGCCGCGCAGCATCTTGGCGTCATTATCGGAATCTCCGAATGCCGCGACCTCCTCCACATCAATGTCCAGCAGCTCGCAGACCTTTCTCACCCCGGACATCTTGCTCTGCCCCTTCTCCATGAGGTGAATGGCGAATCCCGTGGTCTCTATCTCGATGTCCCATCCCTCGAGCGCGTCCTGGACCTCCTCCGCGCTCACGGTGAGTTTCAAGGCCACCTGGGTCTCCCTCCACCTGTCGGTGAAGAGCCTCTCCACGGGCATCCTCTGCCTCAGATACTCGAATGCCTTCATCGCCATCTCGTTGGAGTGGATTCGATAGACATCCTCCCCTCTAGCCACTATGCCGCCGTTCTCCGCGATGATGGGACCGTTCATGCCAATGAAGGTGTGGAGGCCGAACGCGACGGGCAGCACGTTCCCCGAAGCGATCATGGTATATGTGCCCCCCTCCTGGAGCCTTCTGAGGGCATCGATCGCCTCCCACTGTACCCTACGCCTGATGTCGGTGATTGTCCCGTCTATGTCCGTGACGATGGCCCTTATCATGGTGTGACCTCCTCTGGTGACCAGAGCATGAACGGATGCCTGCTAGAAAAGGTTAATCATATGCTTTCGGTGATTCCCGCATCTCGCACCAATTTGACCCCCATCGGATACGGTGTTTTCCGAAACTCCTTGGAAGATGTCGCGATCAGATGGCAGCTCGACCAGGGATCACTTCCTAAGGTCCCCCAAGGTGGTGACCCTCTCCGCGAAGGCATTGTGCTTGTGAATGGACTCCTCGCTCTCGCTCCTGACGGTAACCAGAATCTCATCGGGCAGGTGCTGATACCTGTCGAGGATCCTGCCCAGGATCTCCCTGACCACATCCTCTACGAACTTGGGGTTCTTGTGGGCCTGGACGACCACGTCGGCCTCCGCCCCCCGCTTCAGGATCTCGTATGTGGGGCTGCTGAAGGATGCCTCAACGATGTTCAGTAGGTCGTTCGCCTCCACATCCAACTCCTCCGGGACCTCCATGAGAACCGAGGACACGTTCCTCTGGTTGTGGGTGATGACCGGGACGTCAGGTCCTCCGTTGGGCACTAGCTCTTCGTGCCTGGTCCGGATGGTCTCCATGGCGCATGGGCAGGCGGTCATCCCTATGACCTCCACCCCGATCAGTTTCACAAGACCGTTCCCCCTCCTGTTCCTGGCCTTGGCTATCAGTTTGAACGATTCCAGGCTGCTCTTGCCGTTGGGGGAGCTCCTCTCCAAGAAGTAGTCCCCCACCACGTTCACCTCTGCCTGGGAGGCATAATCATGCTTCTCCAGGAGAAGCCTGCAGATGTTCGCCGCAAGCACCTCCAGTCCCGACACCGGGTTCCTGACGCTCTGGTCAACCAGCTCGGAGATGACCTCCAGGTTCCGGGACAGGTGGGAGCCTTTCTGGGTTGAGGGCAGGTCCACGAACACGTCCATGGTGGAATTGATCACTACGGTCCTGCCATCCCTTCTGACGGTGACCGGTTTCTTGACTCCCGTGACACCGACCTTGGTCAGTTTGTAGCCGTTGTTCAGGTATCTGTTCTGGACGTCGGAGGTGGGAATGAGCTCACCGGAACCGGCATCGGGAAGTATGATTTAAAGTTTAGCCGTCGAACAGGGAAAATTGTAGGCCAATCCAATACCTCCTCGATGATCTTCATCACGCACTCAGAACCTTGAGGCGGGCGTAGGGTCTGTTGTTGACCTCGACGATGGTCCAGGGGGCAAAGGTGGGGTTGGTCCTGAACAGCATCTCTTTCATCGTGACCGAATACGGATCCCACTTCTACCTGTTCCTCTAGTCATCCTCTGCGATCTTCCAGACCTTATCCGGGTTGGACTCCCTCTGCTGGACCGGCTCGGTTCCCTCCCGTATATCTCCAGCCAGAACTTTATCATTGTTCAGTCATCGCTAGTTAGCATCTCCTCGAACTCGTTTATCTCCCGGTAGGTTCTCCGCCACTCGCTCTACGTGGCAAGCCCTTTACCCTTTCTATCATCACCCTG
>CAZQLP010000061.1:0-8728 GCA_964594225.1 uncultured Methanomassiliicoccales archaeon | reverse complement strand
ATAGAACATGACGAACCCCATGAATATCAGGGCTATCGACAGGAACATCTTGAGATTCTTGATGAACTCGGAGTTCTCCATCGGAGCCGTTCAACGCCCTCGCAATTAAAAAACCTTTTCATCTGGATCCGACCGACCCACAGAACGCTGATGATGCCTTGACTGGGCAGGAGATGCTCTGGGCATCGAGGACCGAGTCCCGCTTGAAGTGTATGCATGGAATCAGCGGTCACTGGACCTGCCTCTCGGCTGAACACAGTCCTCCAAGCATGTGGTCAGTCATCGAATCGTTCACGCGAATTCGCCAATCGCCCTGGAGGCTCGGAGGAGATGTAAGACATGCTCTTGCAGAACCGTTCCATTGATAATTGATGAAGGATATCTATGGAATAGAGAGGGGGAGAGATGAAAATTAGCACCGTAACCCAGATGAGAAACCTGGACAAGGGAGCGATAGAGAAGTATGGAATAATACCCCAGCTCTTGATGGAGAACGCGGGCCTTGCCGTATACGACATGATATCCCAGGAGCTCGGGGTGAATGGGATGAGATTCGCCATTTTCTGCGGGCCTGGAAACAACGGCGGGGACGGCATGGTGGTGGCCAGGAAGATCCTGTCAAGCGGGGGCGAACCCATAGTCTACCTTATGAACGATCCATCGGACTATGCGGGGACGGCCCGACAGAACTACGAGATCATCGAGAAACTCGGCGTGGAGATCGAGAGGGTGGTGGACCCAGACAGCATCTGGAACAGGCTCGTGTACTGCGATGCGGTCGTGGACGGCATCCTAGGCACTGGGATAACCGGAGAGGTCCGGGAGAACTACCGGAGGGTAATAGACATGGTGAACGCCTCGGGTCTCCCCGTGTTCAGCATCGACATACCGTCCGGAGTGAGGGGCGATACCGGAGAGGTGATGGGAGCGGCGGTGATCGCCGACGCCACCACGACATTCGGGCTTCCCAAAATAGGGAACATGATGCACCCTGGCTTCGACCTCTGCGGGAAGCTGATGGTCTCCCACATATCATTCCCGCCACATCACTATGAATCCGAGGAGATTATGATCGAGACCCTGACCCCGACGGAGCTGCCAGAACGAAACATGGACGGGCACAAGGGGACGTTCGGACAGGCGCTCTTCGTTGCCGGCGCCTCGGGATACATGGGCGCCCCCTACTTCTCCGCCATGTCCTTCCTACGGGCCGGGGGAGGGTACTCGCGACTGGCCACACCTGAATCGATATCCCCGTTCATTGCGAGCAAGGGAAGCGAGATCGTCATGCACCCGATGAAGGAGACCGCGTCAGGAAGCATGTCACTGGTCGGCCTCGAGCCCATACTGGAAATAGCGAGAGGGATGGACTTCGTGGTCCTGGGGCCCGGCCTCTCGCTCGATGAGGAGACCAGGGAGCTTGCGAGAGAGGTGGCCAGGGGGGTGGACCGCCCCATGTTGATAGACGGGGACGGGATCACCGCCGTCTGCGAGGATCTCTCCTGCGTCATGGAAAGGAAGTGGCCGACCGTGCTGACACCTCACCCAGGAGAGATGGCCAGCCTGGCCAGCTCGACCATTAGGGAGGTGCTCTCTGACAGGCTGGAAACGGTCCGGAAGGTGAGCGGGGACCTGGAAGCCATGGTGGTGCTCAAAACCGCCCACTCGCTCGTCGGGACCCCGGATGGATTGGTGAGAATGAACCTCAGCGGCAACCCGGGTATGGGATCGGCCGGCAGCGGGGATGTCCTGACGGGCACCATAGCGGCCATGTTCGGTCTAGGCCTGGACTTCGATGAGGCCGTTTGCACGGGCGTGTTCATGCACGGGTTCGCCGGGGATCTCGCGTCCAACGATAAGGGGGAGGACGGAATCACCGCTGGGGACATCCTCGAGTACCTGCCACTCGCCACCCAGACGTTCAGGGAGGAGTATGAAGAGGTGATAGCTGACTGCTACGGCAAGATCTTCGTGATCTGAACGATATCCTCCTATCGTGGACATCGACGCGCCCGCAGGGGGCTGGAGATGTTCCGTGGGTCCATGAAGGCCAGTGAAACATCCACCGTGGCCGCCTTGTACTCGACGAACGAAGCTGATCGAACCGCCAGGCGTTGAGGTCGCGACGCTACGCCTTGGAAACCGTGCACCGGGAGCGGACGCCTATCAGGTCCTCGCTCTCGAAGTAGACCCGCTCGCACCTGGGACAAATCAACTTCGTCATGTGGGCAACCCACAGAATTGAAACTGCCTGAATGATGATAACGCACACTACCTATCGAAACCCATTCGACGCGAATCCTCTATGGAATAGAGGTCTTATCATCCCTAAGGCGGGAGCGCCATAAACGGTGAGATTTCCAGGAACGATTATTGAGTGTAATGGCAGTGATATTTTTATATATTGAGAGATGGTTGGAAAAGGGGTGATGGGATGGACGCTTGGATTTTCGTTATGGTGCTGGCCTGGTTTGGATTAGGAACCATCATTGCCACATTTATCTACCTGGACATGAAGGGGAGAAAGAGCATCTCCATGATCTGGGTGGTCGTCGGATTCCTCCTCAACCTGATCGGCCTTCTGGCATACTACATGTCCGTGAAGGCCTCCAGGAGGCACCCATATCAGTATCCTCCGTCTCCGAGCTATGAGGCGCCCCAGTACGATTTTGACAGCACGGTGGAGCAGCCACCTACCCAGGAGGAAACGGGCGAGGAGAGGCCCGCGGTAGAATTCATCGAGGGAATACCCCGCTGCCCACACTGCGGCGCTGCGATATCCTCCCACGAGTGGGAATGCCCTCAATGCGGGGCGAAGCTACGCCACTGAGCGCCGCAATCCTTTTCTTGCGGTAGGGGGTTGAACAGTCGATGTTCCAGAAAGGGGATCTGATATACATTCTTGACGAGAGGGGAAGGAGGCACTGGCTCCACCTGAACGAGGGAATGATCAAGGTTGCCGGACTTGGGGTCCTTGATGGG
This sequence comes from uncultured Methanomassiliicoccales archaeon, assembly GCA_964594225.1. Taxonomy (GTDB): domain Archaea; phylum Thermoplasmatota; class Thermoplasmata; order Methanomassiliicoccales; family JAAEEP01; genus JAAEEP01. Next base: position 5,746 of record CAZQLP010000061.1, on the reverse strand, counting down.
GATAGAATGCTGCGTCTGGATAGCGGGGACCGCCTCGATATCGGGGGCTCCGAATTATTCGTAATGGAGCCAGGGATTCCTGAGCTGATAGATTCCCTTGATAGGGGAGCGCAGATCATCACCCCCAAGGACGCGGAGACCATCATATTCCGCCTCTCCCTGAGCTGCGGGGACACCGTGCTCGAGGGGGGCGCGGGATCCGGAGCGCTCACCATCGCCCTTCTCAACGCCGTGGGGGATGATGGAAGGGTGATCTCCGTGGAGATGAGGGAGGATTTCGCCAAGAAGGCGCGGAAGAACGTCGAGAGGGCAGGCCTCTCTCGGAACTGGGAGATCAGAATCGGGGACGTTAGAGACCTAGAGCGCGATCTCGATGTGGACGCGGTAGTGTTGGACATCCCGGATCCCTGGCTGGCCCTGGACTCGGTCGGCGGCGTACTGAGACCCGGGGGGAGATTCTGTGCCTACGTCCCCAACGCCAACCAGGTGGAGAGCACCGTCCGTTCACTGAGGGAGAGCGGGTTCCTGGAGGTGTACGCCCTGGAGAACCTGCAGCGGGGGATCGAGGTCCACGAGGGCGGGGTGCGGCCCTCCTTTGATATGCTTGGGCACACCGGATATCTGGTATTCGCAAGAATATCAAAGATGCAACCGGGTGAATAATGGTTAAGTACTGCTATTTCGACTGACTCACAGATGGACGCTGCCTTCATCGCCACAGTGTTCGGTACGCTTTTCGCCATCATCAATCCAGTGGGGAATGTGCCCATATTTGAGGCTGTCACCGATGGATTCGACAGGAAGATGAAGCTCCAGGTGGCAAAGAAGGCGATGCTCTACTCGGCCGGGGTGCTGATAGGATTCGGTCTCTTCGGCGACTACATCTTCGATATCTTTGGAATAACGATACCCGCATTCAAGGTCATGGGCGGGCTGCTGATCTTCTACCTGGGATTCAACATGGTGGAGGGACAGATGACCACGCACAAGGTCACGGAGGACCAGACCGACACGGCGATATCGGTGGCGATAGTACCCCTGACCATTCCACTGTACGCTGGCCCGGGATCAATCGCCACCACCATGGTGCTGATATCCCAGTCACAGGGTACCGTGGACCTGATGATCGTTTTCGTGGCCATAGTGGTGATACTCCTCATGGCTTACCTGCTGATCACAAAGGCCGAGATCCTCTTCAAGAAGTTGGGAAGGAGTGGGTCGATCGCGTTCACCAGGATAATGGGAGTGCTCCTGGCTGGCATGGGAATCAGCTTCATCATCAGCGGGGCGATAGAGGCGGTGCAGCAGGCTGGCCTGGTGTGATCGCTCTCCCGGTACTCATCGCCTGTTCTTCAGGATCCACCACAGAATCCTCCCATTCATGGGCAGGAGCTGGTCGATCGCGTTCACCAGGATCATGGCGATCCTGCTCTCGGCCGTGGCGGTCAGCTTCGTGTTCTCTGGAACGCCGCGGTTCATTCAGGATTCGGGGCTCGTCTGAGGGGAAACAGAATTAAGTAGTCAACATGGATTATCGACCGGTGCGTTGATGGTCATCGCGGATATCAGGATCGAGCTCAAACCGGGTGTGGCCGACCCGGAGGGACAGAACACCAAGAAGGCCCTTGAACTCCTGGGCTTTGAGGGAATCGACGAGGTCAGGTCGATGAAGCTCTTCGAGATCGACATGAACATGGACGAGGAAAGGGCCAGGCAATCCTGCGAGGAGATGTGCAGGAAGCTGCTTGCCAATCCGGTGATCCAGAGCTTCAAGGTGGACATCAGGTGAGGTCATGACGGCAGCCGATCTCATGAGGAGAAGGGACGTTTCCTTCGATCTTCACGAGGTGGACCTCCATGGTGCGAGCGACCGGGAGCTGGAGGAGTTGAGCGGCCTCATGGGATTGAGCCTCAGCCTTCAGGAGATGTGGGACATAAGGGATCACTTCTCCAGAAGGGGACGCCTTCCCACGGACGTCGAGCTACAGTCGATAGCGCAGGCATGGAGCGAGCACTGCTGCTACAAGTCTTCCAGGGTGTTCCTCAAGGAGCACGTCTTCAATCTCGAGCATCCGGATATCCTGTCCAGGGGGGACGCGGGGGTGATGGCGTTCGACGAGGAGCACGGCTACGCCCTCAGGATAGAGAGTCACAACCATCCTTCGGCGATAGAGCCGTACGGCGGCGCCGCGACTGGGATCGGGGGTATAATCAGGGACGTGATCTGCATGGGTGCTCAGCCCGTCGCGCTTGTCGACCCCCTTTTCTTCGGTCCCCTCGATCTTGAGGGGGAGCTGCCGCCCGGGGTGAAGCACCCCAGGTACCTCATGGGAGGGGTCGTGGCCGGGATCAGGGACTATGGGAACAGGATAGGCATACCCACCGTGTGCGGCGGGGTGTTCTTCGACCCCTCATACACCGGCAACTGCCTGGTGAACGTAGGATGCGTGGGCATAGTGAAGAGGAAGGACCTGGTGCGCAACGCCGTGGGCGGAGCAAATGACCTGATGATACTTGTAGGGGGCAGGACCGGAAGGGACGGCATCCACGGCGTTACCTTCGCATCGGCAGAGCTAGATGAGACGTCGGAGGAGGAGTCCAGGGGTGCTGTGCAGCTTGGCGACCCAATCATGAAGGAACCCCTGATCCACGCCTGCCTAGAGGTGAACTCCAAGGGATTGATAAGCGGCATGAAGGACCTGGGTGGGGGAGGACTCTCCTGCGTGGTGGGCGAGATGGCACTGAACGCGGGGTTCGGTGCCGAGGTTGATCTCGGCAAGGTGCCCCTCAAGGAAGAAGGGCTGGCACCTTGGGAAATATGGGTCTCCGAGTCGCAGGAGAGGATGATGCTCGCCGCCCCGGCGGAGAACCTGGAAGCCATCATGGAGATCTTCGACCTGTGGGATGTGGAAGCCACCGTGATAGGCGAGGTCATCGAGGGAAAGGAGGTCAGGCTGTTCTTTCGCGGGGAGGAGGTGTTCGATATGGACCTGGAGTTCCTAACCGCAGGCCCGGAGTACTGCCGCTCCTACGCCAGCCTCGGCGTTGCAGGGGAGAGGACGGAGTCGTTCCCACGGATCCCAGAGAACCTGGAGGAGGTACTGCTGGAGCTTCTCGCCGACCCGAACACAGCATCCAAGGAATGGGTGATACGCCAGTACGATCATGAGGTAAGGGCCGGGACGGTGATCAAACCCCTTCAGGGCGAGATCGGGTTCAGGGGACATGGGGACGCCGCGGTCATCAAGCCCGTCGACGGATCATACCGCGGGCTGGCGATAGCCCTGGGAATCAACCCCTGGTTCGTGGCACAGGACCCCTATCGCGGGGGGATGGGGTGCATAGACGAGGTCTGCAGGAACATTGTCTCCGTGGGGGGAAGGCCCCATGCGCTGACGGATTGCCTCAACTTCGGGAACCCGGAGAAGCCGGAGAGGCTTGGCGAGTTCAGGGATGCCGTAAGGGGGATCGGCGAGGTGTGCAGGGCCCTCTCCCTTCCCATTCCATCGGGCAACGTGAGTTTCTACAACGAGACACCGAAGGGCTCGGTGCTGCCCACACCCACCGTGATGGGCGTGGGCATAGTGGATGACGTTACCAGATGTGTGACGGCGGACCTGAAATCCAGCGGTAATCCCCTGTACATCGTGGGTGAGACGCTCGGAGAGATGGGGGGCTCGTTGCTCTTCAGGAACTACGGCGGCGTTGGGGGGGAGGTCCCCTCCGTGGACGTTGAGAGATTGGGGGGCAGCATTGACTCGTTGCTCGGGTGCATGTCCAAGCGAATGATCAAAAGCTGCCACGACTGCTCGGAAGGGGGGATCGGGATAGCGCTGGCTGAGATGTGCATATCGGGGAATCTGGGCGCCAGCGTGGACATGGGGGCGATTCCTGGAGGTGGAAGGGGCAGAAAGCTCTTCTGCGAGAGCAATACCCGTTGGATCGTGGAGGTCGATCCCTCGATGGAGGACGAATGGATCCATGCCATGTCCGCCAGGGCCCGACGCATAGGTGAGGTCAGGGGCGGTTCGCTAGAGATCGAGGACGGTGCGGGGATGATCGACATCGATGTTGGCCTACTCAGGGAGACCTGGGACTCCCCTCTCTGGAGGATGCTGGGGTGATCTGGTGAGAGTGGATGAGGTGAGGGTATGCGTGCTGAGGATCGAGGGGACGAACTGCGAGGATGAGACCCACCAGGCATTCGCAAGGCTGGGGGCAAGTCCCGAGAAGGTCCACCTCAAGCAGATATCGGGGGACGCTCCCGATGCCCTCAGAAGGGACCTTGAGGAGTACCATATGCTCGCTCTACCAGGAGGTTTCTCCTCGGGAGACTACGTCCGGGCGGGGGCCATATTCGCCGCCAGGATGAAGAGCTCCGTTGAGAGCGACCTGCGGGGCTTCGTGGAGGCTGGAAAGCCGGTCATAGGGATATGCAACGGCTTCCAGATCCTGGTGGAGCTGGGACTGCTTCCCGCCCTGGATGGCGTGATGGACGAGCACCCCCAGGCAGCCCTCTCGACCAACGAATCCGGAAGGTTCGAGTGCATTCCCACCCTGCTGAGGCACGAGAACTGCGGAAACTGCATTTTCACCCGCAACCTGGGAAGGGGGGAGGTGGTCATGTTCCCCAGCGCCCACGCCGAGGGCAACCTGAAGTTCCCTCGGGGAACGGAGGGAGAGATCATCGATAGGCTGGAGGAGAACGATCAACTTGTTTTCAAGTACGTCAATCGGGAGGGGGAGAGCGGCGGGTACCCCTGGAATCCGAACGGCTCCTTGGATGACATCGCGGGCATATGCAACCCCCAGGGGAACGTGATGGGACTCATGCCCCATCCAGAAAGGGTTTTCTATCGCTACTCACACCCCGACTGGACAAGGGGTTCGAAGGATCCGAAGGGCGCGGGAGACGGGCGGGCTGTTTTCGAATCGGCCCTCTCCTACGTTACAAGCATATTCTGACTCCTGGGGCTCAATCGACGTCGATGATGACCTCCACGGTGTCGCCGTCCCCTATCCCAAGGGTGCGTCTCAGATGGTACTGGCAGAGGAGCTCTACCACATCGTTGTAGTGAGACCTGGCCGGTATTATCACCGCACAGTGGATGTTGTGTATCTTTGCCGAGAAGGCCTTCACATCCCCGAAAGTGCGGCCGTTGTGCTCGAACCCATCTATGATGATCCCTTCGCTGTTCCGAAGGATCTCCATCTTGTCCCCGTCGGCGGGATCCACCTGGACGTTGAGTGTCCCCTCGTAAGGTATGAACTCCAGCTTGTCGGAGAACTGCTCCTTGTATGAGGATTGATGAACGTAATACTGCCCTTCTCCCATGCCCCTGGTGATCATACCGTGGATCGCCACGTGCCCCTTCAACTCGAATATCCTTTGATATTCCAGGTACTCCTGCCTCAGTATGCCGGCGCCTCTTTCCGTAAGCTTGATCCGCTGTCTCCTCGCGCCCAAATCCCTCTCTATAAGGCCCTCCTCCAACAGCTCCAATATTCGCTTCGAGGCCGACTGTTGGCTCATGTCGAGCCTGTCCCCAAGCTCGCGAGAGGAGATGGCGATGTAGTCCTGCATTCCACCCATGAGGGCGATCCTCCTCAATGCGGTGATGAACTTCTCATTCATTCTTTCACCCGTGAAGGGGGGCTATCGTTTCATGTATCCCCCAGAAATCTGGTAGATTGATGCTACCCCTACCATATAAAGTGTTGCTACATCGATTCACTGTTCTCGAAA
>CAZQLP010000060.1:0-8828 GCA_964594225.1 uncultured Methanomassiliicoccales archaeon | reverse complement strand
CCGTGGGGATTATGTCAACCGAGATGATCGGCCCGGACAACAGGTTCATCATCATCGCCAACAAGAACGTCTGGGGTTCCACCATGGTCAACTACAGCCGCATGCCCATCAGGAGGGCGGAGATAATCATCGGGACCTCGTACAGCGGGGACGTGGGAAGGGCGATGGAGATCTCCATGAACTTCATCAAGTCCCACCCCCTGGTCCTGGAAGATCCCGCTCCAGCCGTGGTGATAACGGAACTGGGTGACTCGTCGGTCAACCTGTCGCTCAGGGCATGGGCCAAGAAGGAGGACTTCTGGACCATGAAATGGGACCTGACCAAGGGGATCTTCGAGGAGTTCAACAGGCAGGGGATCGAGATACCGTTTCCCCAGATGGACGTTCACCTCGACAGGACGGAGTGAGCTTCGTCATCCAAAACCCCTTTAACCGTATCAATTTCCCTATCGACCAGGTGAGCTGACGCGTTCTTCAGGCCATCGGATGACCGTCGGAACCAGCAGCAGGGTACAACGGTTAAATTCAATCAAACCCAATAGAGAGAACCGATGACCGCGAAGATAGAGGCCAATGGGGTCACGGTAAGGGCAGGCGAGAAGGAGATCCTTCACCGGATCACGACCATCATCCCCCCGAATCATGTATTCACCATAGTAGGTCCATCGGGGGCCGGGAAGTCGACATTCCTCCGCACCATCAACCGGCTGGTGGAGATGGACTCGGGGGAGATCATGCTGGACGGTGGGTCCATCAGGGACCTGGAGCCTGTGGAGCTCAGAAGAAGGGTGGGTATGGTGTTCCAGATACCCCTGCCCTTCGAGGGTACGGTGGAGGACAACCTGCTCATGGGACCCATGCTCAACGGCTCTCCTGAGCCAGACGTGGGTGACCTCCTCGACATGGTCGGCCTCGGCGATGCCTTCGCGGGAAGGAAGGCCTCGGAACTCTCGGTGGGAGAACAGCAGAGGATGTGCATCGCCAGGGCCATAGCCAATGGACCGGAGGTGCTGCTCATGGACGAACCCACCGCCTCATTGGATCTTGAGTCCGCTGGGAAGGTGGAGAATCTCATACTGAACTTGAGAGAGAGCGGGGACCTCACGCTGGTAATCGTGACACATGACATGGACCAGGGACGGCGCATCGGTGACTGGACCATGCTCATGAGGGACGGAAGGTCCATGGGCACCATGGAGACCGCGGAGTTCTTCGAACGGCACCGGGGGGTGATCGGGTGAACCCGGAGCAGATCATCTCGGTCGAGGACTTGATTCGGCTGGGAGCGGCGTCGGTGCTCATCATTCTGGTCATGCTGCTCAGCTATCTCAGGAAACTGGAGATGGCCTCCGATCTCGCTGTCTCCTCGGTGAGGGCGTTCATCCAGCTCATGATACTGGCCTTATTCCTCCAGGTCATCTTTGACCTCCAGGACCTGTTCTGGATAGTGCTCATGCTGGCCGCCATGATGATCATCGCCTCGTACACCTCTGCCAGGAGGGTAAGGGACATGCCACAGGCATTCAGGGTCAGCGCGGTGTCCATCGTGGTCTCCTCCTCGGCCATAATCCTGGCGATGGTGGTGCTGGGGGTGATCCCCCAGAAGGCGGAGTACCTCATCCCCCTGGGAGGCATGGTGATAGGGAACACAATGAACATCACCTCCCTCGCGTTGGAACGGTTGAGGGGGGAGGTATCCAATAACGTGATGATGATAGACAACATGCTCGCCCTGGGGGTCAAGTCGGATCAGGCCATCGCCCCGCTCATCAAGAAGAGCATCAGGGCCTCCCTGATACCCACGGTGGACAATATGAAGACCATGGGCCTGGTATGGATACCGGGCCTCATGTCCGGCATGATCATCGCGGGAATGGACCCCGGCAAGGCGGCCGTTTTCCAACTGATCATCATATTCATGATACTGACGTCCAACACGATAGCGTCCATCATATCCACCATGGAGCTGTCCAAGAGCATGTTCGGATCCGCAGAACAGCTCGTGTACAGGCCCTAGATCTGATAATCGAAGCGGATCATTGGACCTGGAAATCTTGGATTTCCATTGTCGATAGCGAGAAATATGCTCCCCAAAGCGGGAAAAAATGACTGCTGGCCATCGTTCCAGGAGATATATCAAGAGTGATAATTATCTAAGATGTTTTTTATAATCCGGCACCGGTGCTGTCAGATGAGGTAAGCAAATGCACGCCCTTGAGACTTCAAAGCTGTTGACCGAGGAGTACTCCGCGAAAATCCTACTCGCGACCATGAGCAGGCCAAGGAGTGCCCTAGAGCTCAGCGAGAAGCTTGGGATACCCATAGCCGCATGCTACAGAAAGATCAAGCTCCTCGAGAATGGAGGCCTCATCTACTGCCACGAGAGGCGCCTCACGCGCGCCGGCAAGAGGGTAAGCGTCTTCAGATCCAGGGTCCGGAATGCCCAGATCATCTTCGAGAAGGGCAATATCAGGGCCAGACTGGAGATGGTCGACGGCACCACGGAGGATTACAATTACAACCTTAACGCATCCATTCTACTTGCTCAGGATGTACCATTGGCCAGAACGTGATTCTAACATTCCCCCCAGTCTGTGGAACACGACTGGCCAATCCCCCCTTTTCATATACGATTTCATGCCACTTGTACGCTTCTTCTTTCATTATCCATATTGAGAATGGGCCAGTAAAGCATTTCATATTGTGATTATGATAAACCGAGGAGAGTGAGGAATTGAAAAGGCTAGATTTCCAGAGGATTATAGAGTCCGTTGGGGACATCGTCTACCTGATCGATGTTAACGGGGAGGTACTGTACCTCAATCCAGCCACCTTCTATGTCCTGGGTCGCCGGCCGGATGAGATGGTGGGAAGGACCCTCTTCGAATTCATGTCACCAGCGAGCGCCAGGACGGCCAAGGAGAACCTGAGGGCCAGGTTGAATGGGGAGGAAGCTCCCGTCAGGTATTATGTAGATATGCTAACCAACGATGGCCACCTCAGGAAATGCGAGCTTTTCGCCTCAATGGTGGAAGAGGACGAGAAGATCCTGTGGATTCAGGGGACCATCAGGGACCAGACCGAATCCGGACAGCTGAGGGAGGAGCTGACCGAGGAGCGCAAGATGATGGGCACCCTGGTGGACATAATGGGCACCATCATCTTGGCCACCGACATAGATGGGAGGATAACCATATTCAACAAGGAGGCCGAGCGCAAGCTTGGGCTTGTCGGGGGGGAAACGACGAGCAAGGAGTTCCGTGAGGCGGTCCCAGACTGCAAGATCCCCTTCCCGTTGAGCCGCGACACACTCCCATTCCTGCAGAGTATTTCCAACGAACCTTCCGAGATCCAGATCGGGAACGAGACCAGGTTCATCAGCTGGAGCTTCTCTTTCGTGACCGACCACAACAACGAGCTGGCGGGCCTCATCGCCGTCGGCAGTGACATGACGGAACACATCCGGATGGAACGGATGTTGAAGGAGAGGACGAAGATCCTTGCGATGCTGAACGAACTGGGATTCCTGACCGCGTCCACCCTCACCGTCCAGACGATATTCCAGGAGGCCCTGATCAATCTCATGGATTTCTTCGGGTTCGAGATGGGCGGAGCGGTCAGGCTGGACCTGGAGCGGATGAGGGGCAGGGTAATCGCCGTGAAGGGCATCCCGCCGTGGCAGCGGGCGGAAGAGTTCATCGAGATCCCGGCCTGCCTGGTGGAGAACATACAGAACAGGGATTCGAACCTCATCTTCATCGAAATCGACAAAATGGAATGTCTGGAGGAGCTGATCCCCAGCATACGATCCGGTATCCTGATACTCCTGTCATCATCGAGGGGACCGGTTGGAGCAATCATGCTCTTCTCCAGTGAGGTGAGGGAGATCCCCGAAGACAGGAGGACCGCGCTGGAGGCCGCCTCCATTCTTCTCGGCTCGGCATACGAGAACATCATCCTCTACGAGAGGCTCAGCAACACCCTTGAGCGCCTGAAGATGTTCAACGACATCATGTTCCACGACATGATTAACTACATCGTGCCCGTCCATGGCTTTCTGGACCTGGCCAAGGACGATTACGAGGATCCCGAGAAGGGGCATGAGTTCCTGATGAAGGCCATAGCAAGCGAGAAGAAACTGTATCAATTCATAGAGAACGTCAGGACCCTCATCAAGGTGACGCAGGATGACCAGGTGGAGCTGATGCCCGTGTCCCTGGAGAAGGCCCTAGAAGATTCGATCGAGACGGCCCTGGGTAGATATAACGGAGTGAACATGGTGATCGATCCCCGGCTGAAGGAGTCGATGGACGGAGTGCGCGTCCGGGCAGACGGGGCCCTGACCCACCTGTTCATGAACGTCATCTCCAACGCCATCAAGTTCAGCTCCCCTGAGACGGTGACGGTGAACGGAGGCCCGAACGCCACTAATCACAGTTTCATCATCAATGTGATAGACGGGGGCAATGGGATCCCAGACGAGCTCAAGGAAGCCATATTCGAGCGTCAGTACTCCGGGGGCTCCGACAGAGCGAAGAAGAGTAGCGGCATAGGACTGACAATAGTCTCCAGCCTGATCAATAGGTACCACGGGTCGATCAGGGTGGAGGATAGAGTGCCCGGTCAACACAGCAAGGGGGCCAAGTTCGTCATCGAACTGCCCATGGCCTGATCATCAGCGCCTCAGGGGTCGAAGAAATCGGATATGCCTTCTCTCAGGGTGATAGTAGGGACGAAGCCAAGTATCTCCCTTGCCATCCGGTCATCACCGACGCTGTGATGGATGTCGCCGATCCTTGAAGGGACGTTCTCCACCGTCACATCATTTGGCGAGGCGGATGTCACCGTCTCCACCAGCTCGTTGATCGTGGTCCCGCGTCCCGATGCGCAGTTCATGGTCAGGTTCCTGGCCCTGGAGCCCAGGCACATGACCAACATCCTGGCCACGTCCCTGGCATGGATGAAGTCCCTGGTCTGATCCCCATCGCCCTCGATCCGAAGGGGGGTGCCGGTCCTGGCGCTTTCGATGAAGCGTGTTATGACCCCCGAGTAAGGGCTCGAGGGATCCGCCCGTGGAGAGTACAGGTTGAACGGCCTCACTATGATGTGATCCAACCCCATGCTCTCCTTAAACGCCCTCACGTAGTGCTCCCCCGAGAGCTTGCTGGTGCCGTAGAACGACTTGGGAGCGGTGGGGTGATCCTCTCCCACCGGAAGGGAGACCGGATCCCCGTAGACCGCCGCCGTGGAGACGTAGATGAACAGGGGCACTCCCTCGTGATGCGCGGCGCTGAGCATGGAGACCGTGCCCCCCACGTTCACGTCCATGTCGAAGGCGGGGTCCTCCGTGCTCCTCACAACGCTGACCTGGGCAGCGAGGTGGATCACCGCATCCGCTCCCCTGCTGGCCTTCTTCATGGCCTCCAGGTCACGTATGTCGCTCTTGAGGTGATGCTGGTGCCCTCCGAACGAAGGGGACCGAATATCCACTGAGACGACCTCATGATCGGGGAGGAGCTCCTCGATCACGAACGAACCCAGCTGGCCCGAGCCCCCTGTGACGACAATCTTCACGGTGTGGGGAAAGGATGGACAGGGTTAAACATTTTTTCGATGGAAGCGCGGAGCTCAGGAGCGATAGAATGGTGATGGGACCGCCCCACAGAGTCCATCACTAGAAATTCGTGGAGCGGGCACATCTGTGCACAATATGGTCTCTGCCACGTCTGCACATACTTAGGGGGGTTATGGACTCAGTTACCACTTCGACTCGATGCTATATAAACGTCCGATTCAAATTATCAAAGTAGATATTAAAAATTGCAGTTCTGAGGGGTCTAGGCCTCGAAATTAGCACCATTTGTAATAATCGAAGATGGGGCGATATCGCTGGGGAGGACATGCGCTACCACTGGACATCCAAGGAGGGCACGGAACTACCCCTGTATCGTACGATTGTCGGTCTTGCCAAACAACGAAGAAGCTAACCCATTCATATTCACATGTCCAGATGATGTACGATATCTACATTCTCCATCGACAATCCATCAGGTTTCCAAATGCTCTACTCGAACAAGATTTATATAAGGAAGTTAATGGCCCCCCCATCTTGAGCGGTTCAAGAAATGGTGAGGGCTCATGGTGGCGCTGACCATTTAGGAAGGATCCATATGAGCAATGAGAAGACTTTTGAGTCGATCATGGAAGAGACGCGGAAGTTCGCTCCTCCTAAGGAGTTCAGCGATCAGGCGTACGTCGGCAGCATGGAGCAGTATATGGAGCTCTATGAGGAGTCGATCAAGGATCCGGAGGCATTCTGGGAAGAGAAGGCGAGGGAGGAGCTAGATTGGTTCTCCCCCTGGGATAGAGTCTTCGATTGGAACGTGGAGGATGCCCGGTTCACATGGTTCAAGGGCGGCAAACTCAACGCGACGTACAACTGCCTTGACAGGCATGTCAAGACATGGAGGAGGAACAAGGCGGCCATCATCTGGCAAGGGGAACCATACGAGGATGTCAGGATCTTCACTTACCAGCAGCTTCTGTACGAGGTGAACAAGTTCGCGAACGTGCTAAAGAAATACGGGGTGAAGAAAGGTGACAGGGTCTCCATATACCTCCCCATGATCCCGGAGCTGGCCATCGCGATGCTGGCCTGCGCCCGCATAGGCGCGGTGCACAACATCGTGTTCGGCGGGTTCAGCGCCGACTCGCTCAGAGACAGGATAGCTGACAGCGAGTGTTCGCTCCTGATCACCTCTGACGGTTCCTTCAGGGGCGGGAAGCTGATCCCCTTGAAGAGCAACGCGGACATCGCCCTCTCAGCCGACACGCCGGTGAGGAATGTTGTCGTGGTCAAGAGAACTGGCGTACCCGTTGAGATGATGGAAAAGCGGGATGTCTGGTGGCACGAAGAGATGGCCACGGCCTCCCAGGACTGCGAGCCCGAGGTCATGGACGCGGAGGACCCGCTGTTCATATTGTACACCTCCGGTTCCACGGGCAAGCCCAAGGGTGTGCTCCACACCACGGGCGGTTATATCCTGTTCACCACACTCACCTTCAAGTACATCTTCGACCACCACGAGGATGACACATACTGGTGCACGGCGGATATCGGGTGGATCACCGGGCACTCGTACATCGTCTACGGTCCGCTGGCGGCAGGGGCGACGAGCATCATGTTCGAGGGCATCCCCACCTATCCGGAGAAGGACAGGTTCTGGGAGATCATCGAGAAGTACAAGGTATCCATATTCTACACGGCTCCCACCGCGATCCGAGCCCTGATGAGAGAGGGGGAAGAATGGCCAGAGCGCCGCGATCTCTCGTCGCTGAGAGTGCTGGGAAGCGTGGGTGAGGCGATCAACCCCGAGGCCTGGATGTGGTACTACAACGTCATAGGGAAGGGGAAATGCCCCATCGTGGATACGTGGTGGCAGACCGAGACGGGTGGAATCCTGATCACGCCCCTTCCGGGAGCGCACACGCTGAAGCCCGGCGCGGCTCTACGACCGTTCTTCGGCATCGAACCGATGGTAGTGAAGGACGACGGTAGCGAGGCCAGCGTTAACGAGGGAGGATACCTGGTGATCAAGAAGCCCTGGCCCGCCCTCATGCGGACGGTCTATGGTCAGCATCAGAGGTTCAAGGAGACATACTGGTCGATGTTCCCCGGCTACTACTTGACCGGCGACGGCGCCCGCGTGGACGAGGACGGTGACATCTGGCTGTTGGGTCGTGTCGACGACGTGATCAACGTCTCCGGACACCGCATCGGCGCCGCTGAGGTGGAGAGCGCCCTGGTATCCCATGAGAAGGTCGCCGAGGCCGCGGTGGTTCCCATGCCCCACGAGGTGAAGGGTCAGGCCATATTCGCCTTCGTCACCTTGAAGGTGGGTGTAGAGGAGAGTGATGAATTGAATAAGGAACTGATAAACCACGTCAAGAAGATGGTGGGGCCCATAGCCAAGCCAGACATCATACAGTTCTCGTCGTCACTGCCCAAGACCAGGAGCGGCAAGATCATGCGCCGCATTCTGCGGAAGGTGGCATCCGGCGAATACGAGAGCCTGGGTGACACGACCACGCTGGCCGACCCCACGGTCGTGAAGAAGCTCATAGCGGCAAGAGTGGGGGCGGTCAAGTGATCGTGCTGATGCGGCTTTACCCCAAGAAGGACGCGGCCCCCATATGGGACTTCGTGAAGGGCAAGATGCTTTCCCGGGAGGTAAGGAAGATCCAGCCAATACTGGCCTCGATCCAGGAGGATGGCGGGTGGGTCACCCTCTACCTCATGTCCGACGACCTGGAGGCCGTGGGAGATTTCATCGTGAAGGACCTGAGTGAGTGCCACAACATCCTGTACACCATGACGGTGCCTCTGCTCAAGATGGTGTTCATGCCAGTCCCCAAGGACCTGCCCAGCGAGGCGAAGAGGTACAGCATCATGCTCCGCTGCGACCTTAGACACTACTACTCCGCGTTCAAGAAGGTGATCGACATCAGGCCCGATCCGGGCATGAACATCACCTTCTCCGCCTTCCTGCTGGGCAAGCACGATTTCCTGCTCTCCATGGTGGCGGAATCCAGGGAGAAGCTGGACGCGTTCGTGGAGGAGAGACTCAAGGCCATCGAGGGCGTGAGGGAGGCGGATGTCTTCCCCATCGAGAAGTCATGGATAGTGGCGGGGGAGGACGACTGGAAGCGCCTACAGCGTACCCTTCTATACATACCGTCCTGGATGACGCACACGGGGGACAACACGGAATTCGCCTTCTACCTGACCGAGGATGACGTGAACCTCTCCGGGATTATCAGGTGAGAGA
>CAZQLP010000059.1:4610-9050 GCA_964594225.1 uncultured Methanomassiliicoccales archaeon | reverse complement strand
CTTCTACGCCAAGCTGGCGCTGGTGCCCATGCTGGAGCCCTCCACTCCCAGGGAAGCAAAGGAGATGCTGATCGAGGGGTTCAGGATCTCGGAGGAACTGGGTTCCCCCGTCCTGTTCAGAACAACCACCCGGGTCAATCACGCCCGGGGTGTCATTACCCTCGGACCGATCCCAGAGATTGAGAGGAAGGGGGTATTCGAAAAGGACCCCAAGAGGTTCGTCTGCATACCCGCCCATGCCCGGCTGGACCGCGTGGCCCAGCTGGATAGATGGAAGCGGGCGAGAGAGATGGCCGAGGGCTCCCCCCTTAACTCCGTCGAGGGCGAGGGAGATGTCGGCATCATCACGAGCGGCGTTTCCTACACCTACGCCAAGGAATGGCTCAAGGGGGTCCAGATACTCAAGCTCGGCTTCACCCATCCCGCCCCCGAGAGGAAGATAGCTGATTTCCTCAGGGGAAAGAGTCATGTGATCGTCATCGAGGAGCTCGAACCCTTCCTCGAGGACGAGGTGCTCCGCATCGCCAAGAGCCAGGGCATCGATGTCCCAGTCTACGGGAAGAGAACAGGGCATCTTCCCCACGCTTTCGAGTTCAACCCCGACATCATCGCCTCCCTGTCCGAGCTGGCGCAGGTGGAGAGGAGGAAACCTCACCTCGAACAGACCGGGATATCCCTGCCCAGGAGGCCCGCCGTGCTCTGCGCTGGTTGTCCCCACAGGGGGACCTTCTACGCAATCAAGAAGGCGATGGGAAAAGAAGGGGCGGTGTACAGCATCGACATAGGCTGCTACACGCTTGGCGTCCAGCCCCCATTGGCCATGGGAGATTTCCTGCTCTGCATGGGATCGAGCATCGGCGCCGCTGGAGGCTTCTCAAAGGCCACGGACCAGAAGGTCGTGGCATTCATCGGGGATTCCACATTCTTCCACTCTGGTGTACCAGGTCTGATCAACGCGGTGTTCAACGACCATCGCTTCGTCCTGGTCATCATGGACAACCGGACCACGGCCATGACCGGATACCAGCCTCACCCAGGGACCGGTAGGAGGTACGGTGACTGGACCTCGGAAGGCTTGAGCATCGAGTCCCTGGTGAGGGGACTCGGTGTTGGCTACGTGAGGATCGTCGATCCCTATGATGTCAAGAGCACGACCGAGATCATGAAGGAGGCGCTGGATCACGACGGGGTCGCGGTCGTGATCGCGGAGAAGGCCTGCCCCCTCTCCCTTCACAAGGAGAGGCGGCTGGAGATGGGGGTCTACCAGATCGACCAGGAAGAGTGCTCCAGATGCTACACCTGCGTCGAGAAGCTCTCCTGCCCCGCCATTTTCAGGGAGGGTGACGGCGTGAGGATAGAGGAGTCCATGTGCATAGGATGCGGTGTCTGCGCCCAGATCTGTCCCAGCGAGGCCATAAAGGAGGTGGAGCGGTGAGATACAACGTCCAGATGGCGGGCGTTGGGGGGCAGGGTGTCCTAATGGCATCCATGGTAATCGGAAACGCGGCAATGGCTGAAGGGATGGATGTGGCCATGAGCGAGGTCCACGGCATGGCCCAGAGAGGGGGGGGTGTCATCTCCACCATCAGGATGGGAGAGGACGTCATATCCCCCTTGATCCCAATGGGGGGAGCGGATCTCCTGCTGGCATTCGAGCCCATAGAGGCCTGCCGGTCGTTGGAGTATGCCAATGATGAGACGTTTATCGTTACCAACACCCATCCGATCATCCCGATCACCGTTTCTATGGGCGACGACAGCTACCCGGAGATTGACGATCTGATCGAGGCGCTGATGGAGGTGAGTGACCGGGTGGTGCCCATTGACGCGACCGGCATGGCGGCGGAGGCAGGTGGATCGATCGCCACCAACTCGGTGCTCATAGGGGCCGTGGCCGCGGTGACCGATTTTCCCCTGTCCAGAGAGGACCTTTTGGACTCCCTGCTCGCAATGGTCCCCCAGAAATTCAGGAGTATGAATCAGAGGGCGTTCGAGATGGGGTTCCAGGCAGCCAGGAGATCCATCGCTGCCCTCGAACGAAAACCAGACGGGCCTAGTAGTTCGCCCAATTCGTACCAATCGATTCAATGATCCTCAGCTCGTCAAGGAACGCTCCATTATTAGAAAAAATGATTGAGGTGAGAGGGAAGCACCCTCCCACCATGGTTCGATCTGTTCGACAGTGTTGAGTGCTATCAGAACGGCCCCAGACCTGAATCGAATCCTGGGCTGAAATCCGGTACGTCCATGCCAATGTCCGCTTGGGGCACGGGCATCGGGGACTCGGGCCGCTTCGAGGTGAGATCGCTGAGGTCCTCGAGCTCCGCCTCGTTCATCTCGTCAAGCATTTGCTTGACGTCGGTCTCTATCTGCAGGTAGAATGATTCGCTGATCCTGCTATCCACTGAGTCTATGATCTTCATGATGCTTCTCTCCATGATGGCGAACGTCTCCTTCAAGGCGAGGTTGCCCGCGATTTCGAGCAGTTTGTCGTTCTTCAGCACCACGGTGGTCTCTGCCGCCTCTTTCAATCTGACTATCCCTTCCTTGGCCTTCTCGCACCTGTCAATCTCATGGGAAAATGGGTTGATGGCTATGGCGAAGGTCACCGCTCCCTTCTCGCGCGCGATTTTCGCTATGACCGGTGCGGAGCCGGTGCCAGTGCCTCCGCCCATGCCCGCGATGACAAAGACGATGTCCATGCCGTCGAGCATGTCCTCGAAGATCTCCCTGGCGCACTCCGCGCAGTACTCGCCCACCTCTGGGAATCCACCGGCGCCGCGTCCTCTGGTGATGTCCTTGCCTATGAGCACCTTCTTGTGAGCCTCTATCTTGCTCAGCTTCGATTCGTCGGTGTTCACCGCTACGGTTTCCACCTCGCTCTTAGAGCTCCAGTAGATACTGTGTATGATGTTGTTCCCTGCTCCTCCACAGCCCACCACGGCGATCTTGGGCTTGACTAGGCCCCTGGCGAGCATAGAGACTATCTGTTCTTCCAATACCGATTTCTCCATCATCCCCTATTTCCTCCGAGATCTTTATTCGAGCATTTCTGCTCAATGATTGCTGCCAAACAGAGCCGCGCATCCCATCCCTTCTGACCCATATTGCACGGATATTGCTTGTTGGCTGACGGATTGTCCGCCGCATTAATCGGAAACCATGTTGATCGTCTCAAGCTCTTGTTTCAAGGCTTTCCTGATCAATTTGTCCTGGTATTCCGTGCTTATGTATCGGTCGCGAACGCAACTCTCGATGGCTTCGGCCACCGATTTGTATATCCCATCCCTCACGAATCCTTTGATCGCGCCCAAGGCTGGCCTGGGCACTTCCACGCTGATTCTGCTCTTGGCCCCTTGAGAGGGTTGGGAACTAGCCCCTTCAATAAACGAGCGGATGGCAATTCTTGCCAACTGAGACCTGTTGGAGATCTCATCGGACTCAGTGATGAACCGATCAATGAGCTCTAGATCCTCGCTTTCCAGGCGCAGCGTTATCCTCTCGCCTTCCATGCGTTCACACCTTGGTCACTATGACCGTCATACGTAATGGCATATTATGTATTTAAGCGTTATCGGAATGTCATATTTTGTCATAAATGATGGGGGCGCTGTGATTCCCGTCATACGGTCCGTATGACGATTTAACGATGAATATCTGGCATCCCCTTCCGTCCTCGAAATGGACCGAAATAGTATAAAGAGCAGTTCCTTATACCCTGCGGAGGTGCTCAAATGACCAGCCGGTCATCGGAGATGGAGGCAAGATGGCAGGAGCGATGGTACTCGGAAATGATCAACGAATCCAACGTCGACTCCAGGCCCAAGTTCATGATTATATTCGCCTATCCTGGAGTGACTGGCTACCTGCATGTGGGGCACATGAGGGGATACACCTACGTGGATGCGATTGGCCGGTACAAGCGCATGACGGGTCACAACGTCCTGTTTCCCGTCGGCACGCACGCGACCGGGAACGGGGCCATTAGCCTGGCGAACAGGGTGAGGAACAGGGATCCCGCCACCATCGGCTACCTGGTGAACAACGGCTGCCCCGAGGACATGCTGCCGGAACTGGAGACGCCCATGGGTGTGGTGGAGTTCTTCAATGACGTCTACGTGAACCAGTACTGGAAGAGGTTCGGCTTCCTCGCCGACTGGCGCAGGTTCACGTGCACCCTTTACCCCGATTACAAGAGGTTCATCCAGTGGCAGTTCCACAAGCTGATGGATAGGGGATTACTGATCCAGAAGCCCTACTTCGCCCCCGCCTGCATGGAATGCGGACCGGTGGCTATAGACGCCTCCGAGACCGATCTCCAGAAGGGCGGCCGCGCGGAAATCAACGAATACACCCTGCTCAAGTTCAGGAGCGATGACCTTGTCCTCATCGCGGCCACCCTCAGACCCGAGACCGTTTACGGTCAGACCAACTTCTGGG
>CAZQLP010000059.1:0-4510 GCA_964594225.1 uncultured Methanomassiliicoccales archaeon | reverse complement strand
GGAGATACAGGGGGACGAGAGCCTGCTAGCGGGGTTCGATCTCGACCCGGATGAGGTCAAGGAGATCGAACCCATCTCCATCATCGACTCCAAGGGCTTCGGGCCATTCCCCGCGGCCGAGATCATCGAGCGCATGGGGATCGAGAGTAGCGACGATCCCCGCCTGGAGGAAGCCAAGAAGGTCGTGTACAGGGCCGGCTACCACACCGGTAGGATGAACGAGAACTGCGGCGAATTTGCCGGCATGAGGGTGGAGGAGGCGAAGGAGCGCATCCGGGAGATGATGATCGAGAACGGGGAGGCGGAGATGTTCTACGACCTCTCCGAGGAGGTCATCTGCAGGTGCGGCAAACCTGTGGTGATGAAGAAGATCCCCGACCAATGGTTCATCGACTACGGGAACAAGGACCTCACCCGTGAGAGCAAGGAGCAGGCCAGCAGGATGCACATCATGCCCCAGGACTATCGCTCCAACATCCAGGAGATACTTGACTGGTTCAGGGAGAGGGCATGCGTCAGGCAGGGGAACTGGCTTGGGACCACATTTCCTTTCGACGACCGGTGGATAATCGAGGCGATCTCGGATTCCACCCTTTACCCCATGTACTACCTCATATCCCGATACGCGAACTCGGGCGAGGTACACGAGACGCAGATGACGGAGGAGTTCTTCGACCTGGTTCTCCTTGGAAAGGGGGAAGTGAGCGAGGTGTCTGAGCACACCGGTGTGGACGCGGACCTCCTGATCAAGATGAGGAATGAGGTTGAGTACTGGTACCCGCTGGACATCAACCTGGGGGGGAAGGAGCACATGACCGTCCACTTCCTGGCCTTCCTCATGAACCACGTTGCCATTCTTCCCCGGGAACATTGGCCTATGGGGATCTTCGTGAACTGGTACATCACTGGGAAGCTGGGTAAGATCTCGAAATCGAAGGGCGGGGCCGAACCCATACCCGACGCCGCGGAGAGGTTCGGCGTTGATCCGCTCAGGCTCTATTACGCGCACATAGCGGCACCGTTCGCAGATGTGGAGTGGGACGAGGGGGCGATCGAACACTACCGGGCGAGGATCGACAGGATCCAGAGGATGGAAGAGGAGCTTCTCGCCCTGCCCGATGGGGAAGAGTCAAGCATGGACAGATGGCTGCTCTCGAGGACGAACAACAGGATCTCGCGCATCCGGGATCTGATGAGGGATTACGACCTCAGGGGGATGGCAAACGAGGTCTACTTCGAGATGGCCAATGACATCCGGTGGTATTCCCGGAGGGGCGGTAGGAGCGGCTCGGTGGCGAGGCGAGTGCTCGACACGTGGGTGAGGCTGATGACCCCGATCACCCCTCATACTGCGGAGGACATGTGGTCCTCCCTGGGAAACGAGGGTTTCGTTTCCACGGCCTCCATGCCCTCGGTGAACGGTGAGGATATGCTCCCAGGCGTGGAGGAGGCGGAGGACTTCCTGAAGCAGGTGATCTCCGATGTCAACGAGATCCTCAGGGTGACTGGCATCTCTCCCAACAGGGTATTCATCTATACATCGTCGGAGTGGAAGAGGAGGATTTTCACCATGGCGGTGGAAATGGCCAAGGTCGACGGCGTCTCCGTTCCCAAGCTCACCAAGATGGTAATGGCCGATCCCGACATCCGCTCCAGGGGCAAGGAGGCGGCGAACTTCGCCAGGAAGGTGGCGGAGGAGGTCTCCAAGCGCTCCGGCGAGGGGCTGGATTCCCTGGCCGTTGAGTTCGACGAAACTGGGTACCTGCTCGCATCCTCGGAATTCATCAGGTCCCAGGTGGGGTGCGATGTCATCGTGGTCTCAGCCGATGAGGAGGGCATTCACGATCCGGAGGGGAAGGCCAAGGTGGCCCGGCCCAGGAGACCGGCCATCTACGTTGAGTGAAGATTGGGTCGCCACCTTTATATTGGCATTCGATTTATCGAATCCATCGTCTAGGGGGACCGCTGGTTGGTTTTCGCGAGGTTGGCCGATATCATCGTCAGGAGACACAAGGCAATCATCGTTCTGTGGGTCATACTGCTGGCCGTCGCACTCCCTTTCGCTCCCATGGCCCAGGACGTCCTCGTGTACGAGGAGACCTCCATGGCCCCCGAGGACCTGGAGTCCGAGCGGGCACTGCAGTTCATAACCAACGAATTCGGGGAGGTGATGAGCGGCGGCTCTACCATCATTGTCCTCACATCCGAGGACGTTCTTGATGAGGACATCAAGGACGCCATCTACCGCATCGAGAAGGAGCTGTTCAACGCCACCCACGATGGCAGGATCGAGGGAGATGTGGACGCCACCTCCATCTACTCCCTCCTGACGGATTACAGTGCCGGGCTCATGTCCGCCATCTCCGACGGCGTGACGGAGGGGAAGGAGGTGGTCGACCTCACCGCCCAGCTCCTGTTCGGACTGCCCCTTGGATTCCAGGAGCTATACTGGCAGACGAACGGGACCGCCTTCATCGTCTACGGGATGCCAGACATTCATGTCCGGGTGTGGCAGGGGGTGAGGTACATGTACCCCAATTGGACCACGGAGATGGTCGACGCAGCAGCGTACCCACAGGCCCTTGCGGCCATCCACTCCCATCCCGTCCTGCAGGGCATGAACGCCAGCATGCAGGCCCTGGCATGGGGGTGGTTCTCGGCGTACATCTCCGCCTGGAACCTTACCGCGGCGAACGCCACCCCTGCGTCCGACCCCGCGCTCAGGGCCCAGCTTTCCATCGAGATGGCTTTCCCATCGTTCCTGGCGTCCCTTCCCCAGGAGTACCAGGAGTTCTTCCTCCTGGTCAAGGATAATTTCGACCTGGACACCTGGGATGACTATCACATTCTCAACCAGTTCTGCGGGGGGATCTTCCAGGCCAATCTCGATCCCTCGGCGGAGGATTACTTCGATCTCTTCTACGGTGAATGGAACTCCACGGACATGGCCCCCGACGAGGAGGGCTATGAGCAGATGGTCACCATCGCAGTGCAGGAGTACGCGCAGACCCTGGGAGAGGAAGGAGAGGTGGTCATGGCGATCTTCACGGATCTGGGGTTCCAGCACTGGAACGATACCGAGGCCAGGACATCGCTGGTCGTTGCCGCCGTCAGCGAGGAGGCCGAGTCCCAGAAATGGGTGGTGTGGGAGGTCGAGGCCCTTGGGGACCACCCCAGCTATCCCCAGATCTATGGCCTGGCGGAGAGGGTGGTACGTGATACCTCTGTCACGAATTTTCCCCTCCCCGTACCGGAGGCCATGATGTCCAGCATGGTGAATGTGCCGGAAAACGACACCACCATGATCTCCCTGACATACGAGCCCTCATCCGTTGCGGAGGATTCGGTGGACGTGGTGAGGGGGATCGCGCACTCAGTGACCTCGGACTATCCTGATCTCATCCCCTATGTCACCGGAGGTGACGCCATCTCCAGGGACATGAACGAGGCGTTCGATCAGGATCTGGCGCGCATCGATCCGGTGGCCATCGTTCTCATACTGGTGCTGATAGGGGTCTTCTTCAGGTCCATCGTGGCCTCCTCCATCCCTCCCCTGAGCGTTGGGGTGGCGATAGGGATGGCGATGGCCGTGCTCTACCTAATCGGGAGCTACCTAACGTCCATCCACTACTCAGTGCTGGCCATAATGATAACGGCCATGCTTGGGGCCGGTTGCGACTACGGCATATTC
Organism: uncultured Methanomassiliicoccales archaeon; assembly: GCA_964594225.1. Classification (GTDB taxonomy): domain Archaea; phylum Thermoplasmatota; class Thermoplasmata; order Methanomassiliicoccales; family JAAEEP01; genus JAAEEP01. The sequence goes on along the minus strand of CAZQLP010000059.1, from coordinate 819 downwards.
ATCCTCTCCCGGTACAGGGAGGAGAAGTTGAACGGGAGGGGGAAGGATGAGAGCGTGAGGGCGGCGGTGGAGTGGGCGGGCGAGGCCGTCACCACATCGGGCATGACCGTTATGATCGGCTTCGGCGTTCTGGCGATTAGCCGCTTCGCCCTCCTTCAGTCCATGGGGCTTGCCCTGGCGGTGGGCATCCTCATCGCCCTGCTGGTGGCACTGACCCTCCTTCCCTCCATCATCTGCCTGCTAGGGGACAGGCTGTTCTGGCCCTCGAAACTGGATCTGACAACCAGGATGAGGGAGAGAGGAACGAGACTGAGGGGAAAGCTAGGCTACTTCAGCAAGAGTGCAAGGTTCTCGGTCAAACACGCCAAGGCCATCGTGCTGATTGCCATCCTGATATCGGTTCCGACCACCTACCTGGTCCTCACCCTTGAGACCAGCTACGATTCCATCGTCGGGATGCCGGATACGGAGAGCAAGCAGGGATTGGAGGTCCTTGGGGAAGGATTCGGCCAGGGCAGGATCGATCCCACCTTCATGGCCCTGAACTTCACCTCCCCCGTGTTGGAGGACGACGAGTTCGATATGGAGCTGCTTGACATCGTGGAGAACGTCTCGCAACAGTTGATGTCTCTCCCCCACATGGAGGAGGTTATTTCCCCAACGCGACCATTGGGGGAGCCCATAGACTACCGCAACATGTCCCATTATCCACCGATTGTGGCGGCGGAGTACCAGGGCATCATGGAGAGAATGGTCGGGGAGAGCGAGACCACGGTGATCATCCAGGTGATCCTGGAGACCGAGCCCTTCGCCGAGGAG